>JBDTLY010000234.1:0-5727 GCA_039934535.1 Casimicrobiaceae bacterium
TCGTCCTTCTTGTGGCAGCCGATGCACGTAAGCGGCACGCCCTTGAAGCTCTTTGGATCCCGGTGGCACTCCTTGCACTCGACTTCGCGATGCTTCCCGCGCAGCTTGAACACGGAAAGGTCATGGTCGAACTTCGCCTCGCGCCAGCTTCGTTCCGTGTGGCAGTCGGCGCACGCGCTCCCGAGCGTCCCGTTATGCTTGTCGTCGGCCCTGTGGCACGCGATGCACGTCGATTGCAGTTTGGCTACGGCAGCCGAGGCTGCCACGTGACAGCTCTCGCATTTCGCGGTGCGGTGCTTGCCGCGCAGCGGGAATTTGGTGTCGCGATCGTGCTGGAAGGTGGTGACGTCCTTCCAGTCCTTCGCCGTGTGGCACGTCTCGCAACGTTCACCCAGCCGTCCGCGGTGCTGCTTGTCGTCCTTGCGGTGGCAGCCGATGCACGTAAGCGGCGTGTTCCTGTACGCGTCCACCGCATGGCAGTCCTTGCATGGCGTGTCGACGTGCTTGCCCGTGAGCGCGAAGCGCGTCTTGCCGTGGTCGAACCGCGTCTCCTTCCACTTCACCTGCGTATGGCAATCGGCGCACAACGCTCCGAGCGATCCCTTGTGCTTGTCGTCCTTGCGATGGCAGTCGTTGCAGCCGGAGGACGCCTCGCGATACTTCTTGCCGGCGACGTGACAGGCCTTGCACTCAACCTTCGCGTGCGCGCCTGCAAGCGCGAAATCGGATTTCGTGTGGTCGAATGTCCTCGGGTCGAGACCGGTAATGTTCATGTCACGGCCTTTGTGATCCGTATGACAGGTCCGGCATGTGTCGATCCGGATTCGCCCGTGATGACCCGTCTTCGCGCGCACGTCCCGGTCGACCTCTTTGTGGCAGTCGCGGCACAGCGAATCCTGCGCGGCCTTGTTGAACTTGACGTGGCACTTGTCGCAGTCCTGCTCGTACTTCGCGTGGCCCGCGATGACCTTGCCCGGCATCAGCACGCCTTCGAGCGCCTGCGCGCCCGCAGCTGTCGCGAGAAGCGCCATCAGGATCGCGAGTGCGTGTCGACATTGCCGTAGCCCCATGCCGGTCGCGGGTCAGTACATGTGCACGGCGACGACATGGGCGATCGCCGCCAGCACCATCATGTAGACGAGCGGCACATGCAGCACGTGCCACCAGGAGAAAAGCCGCTCGAACACGCCGAACTGCGCCACGCGCTGCACCTCGACGAGATGCGCGGCGATCAGCGCGCGCCGACTGCGAATTCGATGCGCGAGCTTTTCCGGCGACCAGCGCTCCACGTCCGCGTGCTCACGCAGCGCGCGCACGACGTCGACGGTGCAGCGACGGCGCGCGACCTTCGCGTGCCATCCCAGCGCCATGAACCGAAGCGGGTGCCCCAATCCGTCGCGGCCGGTAGCGACCGCCAGGCGCGCAAATTCGTCGAGCCGCGCCTTCACGACAGGCGCATGAGACAGCTTCGAGCGCACTGCCTCGGAATCGAGCCCCGCATGCGCGCGGAGTTCGGCAAGGTTCGCTCGGCGGCCGTACAGCCCGTGATGGATCCGCGAGTACAGGAAGCGGCCGGCGATACCACTGGCGGCGACGAGCGCCATGGCAGTGAACGCAACGGTCGCGTTGAGCGAGCCGAAGGCGAGCGTCGAATGAACGATGATGAGCAGCGGCCCGGCGATGCCCAGCATCATGTGAAACGAGAACCAGAAGCGCGTCGTTCCAATCTCGCGCAGCGGACGCCAGCGCTTGCGCAGCGGATAAAGGAACAACAGCAGCATCGCGACGCCACCGGCGACACCTATCCAGTAGCCGATATCCGACCCCGCAGTGAACAACCCGGACCGGGCCACGACGATCGCCACCGCGAGCAGTCCCGCCACCAGCGCGAGGAACAGCAGCTCGCGGCCGCCCGGCCGCTGTCGGGTCGTGCGGGACGCACGCGGAGCCGCAGGACGTGACTTCGGCGCAGCGCGCACGTCGATCTGCGTCGTAAGCGTCGCAACTCCGGCAAGATTTTCGTGCGGCATCCGACCGTCTCCCCTGCTTTGTAACAACCTCTGAGGCAGCGCGGCGTCGAAGTTCCCGCTACACTCGTCATCGTGAGTGCCGCGCTGCGGCACAACCCACTACATTCCGCCGTGTCCGATTATTCGTTTCTCGCCTACGTTCTTTACGCGCTGCCGCTCGCGGCGATCGTCGCGTTCTACCTTTGGCGCCGTCATCGAATCGAATCGGGCTATCGCCGCGAGCTCGATTCCGCCGTCGAAGCGGGACTTGCCGAGCCGATGTCGTTGCATCCGGTCGTCGATCCGCTCGTCTGCATCGGCTCCGGATCGTGCGCAAAGGTCTGCCCCGAGCAGGCGCTGGGGATCATTGGTGGCAAAGCGCAGCTCACGAATCCCGCCGCGTGCATCGGTCACGGAGCATGCGCCGCGGCGTGCCCCGTCAGCGCGATCAAGCTCGTCTACGGCAGCGAGCGGCGCGGTATCGACATTCCGCTCGTCAAGCCGAATTTCGAAACAAATGTCCCGGGCATCTTCATTGCCGGCGAGCTCGGCGGCATGGGGCTTATCCGCAAGGCCTCCGAGCAAGGGCGGCAGGCGATGGTGTCGATTGCCCGACGTCCGCGCACCGCGGCGCCGCTCGATGTCGTGATCGTCGGCGCGGGTCCCGCCGGCATTGCGGCCGGGCTTGGCGCCATCGAGCACAAGTTGCGTTACCGGCTGATCGAGCAGGAAAGCGACCTTGGCGGGGCGATCTACCATTACCCGCGGCAGAAGATCGCGATGACCACGCCCGTCGACCTCCCGGTGATCGGGCGCGTCAAGTTCGAAGAAGTAAGCAAGGAGACGCTGCTCGCCTTCTGGCAGGACATCGTCCGCCGCGCCGGACTCGAGATCGAATTCGGCGCGCGCATGGAAACTGTCGACGCGGACGGCGGCACCTATCGCATCACGACGTCCAAGGGAACGTATCACTGCGGTGCCTTGCTCCTCGCGATCGGCCGGCGCGGCACGCCGCGCAAGCTCGGGGTGCCGGGCGAGGAACTCCCGAAGGTGGTCTATCGACTGATCGAAGCCGAGCAGTACCGCGGCCAGCGGGTCCTTGTCGTTGGCGGCGGCGACAGCGCGATCGAGGCGGCGCTCGCCTGCGCCGACGCCCCGGGCACGAGCGTGACGCTCGCGTACCGCGGCGACGCGTTCGGCCGGGTCAAGGTGAAGAACCGCGAACGGATCGACTCCGCGCGGGCCGCGCATCGGATCGACGTGCGGCTCAACACCATGGTGACGCGCATTCTCCCGGCGAGCGTCGAGCTCATCGAAGGAGGTGCAGAGTGCGCGGTCGAAAACGACGCCGTGGTCGTCCAGGCCGGCGGCGAGCTTCCGACCGCGCTTCTGCGTCAACTCGGCGTCACCGTCGAGACGAAATACGGGACGGCCTGACCCGCCCTCCCCGCGTTTGCGGTGCAGGTGCGAGTTCAATCGTCGAAGTCCACTTTCGACGCGACCAGCACGGCGCCGACGAGCTTGCCCGACACTTCGACTTTCCTGTCGTTCGCGAGGTCGGCGATCGTGCCGTGTGAGAAAGCCGCCACCGATGCGTCGATGGTGCGTCCCGCGACGACGAAATTCGACGGCGAGACGAAGTTCGTGATCTTGCCTTCGGCTTCCGCTCCCGATTGCTCGCCAGAGTCGTGAAATTCGACCGAGGCCGCCTGCAGCACGCCGGCGACGACCGGTCCTTTCGCGGTGATATCGCGACCATTGGCAAGGTCCGCCGCAGTGCCATTCTTGAATGTCGCCTTGGACGCGTCGACCCTCTGGCCGTCGACGGTGAAGTTCGCGACCGAGACGAAGCTCCTGATGCTGCCTTCGACCTCCAGCGTCGGCGTGCCGGGGGCCGTTTCGATCGACACCTTGCGCGCAATGAGTATGCCGGCGCCGTTGATCGTTCCCGTGGCCTCGACGCGACGCCCGTTGGCGAGATCGGCGACCGTGCCGCCCTCGAACGTCGCGCCCGATGCGTCGACCTGCTGGCCCGCGACGTTGAAGTTCGCCGGTGACACAAAAGCCGAGATCGAGCCCTCCACCGAGACCTCGCCTGGCGGCGCGCCGTCGGACTTGAACTCGACCTTGCTGGCCATCAGGACCTCGCCGGACAGCGTTCCCTCGGCGGCGACGCGCTTGCCGTTCGCGAGATCGCCGGCGTTGCCGTTTTCGAACTTGGCCGAGTTTGCGTTGACCATGCGCCCGCCGACCTTGAAGCTCGCCGCCGAGGCGAATTCGGTGATGAGACCCTCCGCCTTCGTCGACGGCGCCGTCGGCGGCGGCGCACCGAGATCCAGGCGCTCGATCCGGGTTGCGACGAGTTCCGCCTGGGTACGGGCCGCGCGCGCGAACAGGTGGTCGCCCACGCGGATCGCATCGAGGCCGAAGTTGCGCACCGCGGCGGCGCTCTTGTCCTCGAACTGGGTGGCGCCATTGACGCGCAGCGCGTGCCCCGCCACGGTGACGGTCCCGGCGACGACGTTCACCGCTTCGGCCGCGCCATCGATGGAAACGGCGGCCGCCTGCTCGACCTCGATCGTCGACGCGACGACCACGCTCTGCAACAGCCGGCCCTTGACTTCGACCTTCACGCCGTCGCCCAGGACCGCGCCGGCGACGCCGGTCACTGTCGCGCCGCGCCCATCGACCACCTGGCCGTTGACTTGAAAGGACCCGAGATTGGCGAAATACGTGATGATCCCTTCGAGCTCGACTTGCGAGGAGTCGTTGCCGGGAATCGTCGTCGGTACGAGCGCAATCGCGTTCGCAATCAGGCGGTCGCCGGTCGAGATCGTCGTGGCGTTGACGTCGACCACGGTGCCGTTCGCGAGCACGGGCGGCAGGAACGCGATCGGCACTTGCGCGTAGTCGACGACCTGCGCGCCGACCTGAAACGTGCGGCTCGCCGGATTGGACGCCATGATCACGCCGCGCACGGTGAGGGGCGCGCCCTGGATGACAGCAGACTGGATTTCGACGCGCGTGGCGATCAACTCGCCGGGCGACGATCGGAAGCCACTGACTTCGACATACTGGTTGATCAGCGTGTCGAACGTGCCGCCATCGAATACGGTTTGCGCATTTGTCCGCACGTGCTGGCCCAGCACGGTGAACGCGAGCCCTGCGCTGTCGACGCCGCTCACGACGCCGCGCACTTCAGCCTTGTAATCGATGGAGACGGCCGACGCGCCGCCGCCCGCGGGCGTCACGCCCTGAACGGTGACGACCATCCCGATCTTGAGGCCCGCTTCGGTCGCGGCCTGGCCGTTGATGGTGATCG
The DNA here is from genome assembly GCA_039934535.1 of Casimicrobiaceae bacterium. Lineage (GTDB taxonomy): Bacteria > Pseudomonadota > Gammaproteobacteria > Burkholderiales > Casimicrobiaceae > CAIWHR01. The sequence continues at coordinate 5,332 of JBDTLY010000234.1, forward strand.
CCGCGCCGGCGGTCGCGAAACTCCAGCCATTGACCGTGACGCGGCCGGCACCGAGGGAGGTGATCGTTCCCACCGCGGTGAGTCCCGCGGTGCCCGTGCCGACGACACCGCCGCTGGCGAGCTGGCCGCCGCCCCCGCCGCCGCACGCGGCAAGCGCAAGCGGCAACAAGAGCACGAGGCATCCGCGGGCGAGCACGCAGCGGAGATTCACGAAAAGCGACTGGAGGTTCATTTCGTCTTCCTTGTCTTCGGAGGCGCGGCCCCCGGCTTTGCGGCCGGCACGCCGGCGGTTTCGACGACGGGTTCGGCGTAGAAGTAAACGCCGAGCCGCATGCGCATGCGTTCTCCGGGACCGGGTTGATCGCTGGCTTCGAGCGCCATCCCGTCGCGGTTGAT
>JBDTLY010000235.1:0-5676 GCA_039934535.1 Casimicrobiaceae bacterium
CGGGACGCGATCTCACGCTGCATGCGCGCAGCGAGGCAGGTGAGCGATGCCTCCGCGCGATCGTCGCCGCCACGTAGTTCGCTTCTCGATCGAACGCCGGCGCGCGTGCCGCTGGCTCCTGCTCCCCGCGACGCAATTGCTGGTGCCGGGTCCCGTCTGGTCCGCCGCGGCGCGGATCGCGTCCGCGCGCCTGTGGCCCGCGCAAGACTACACGCGCGTGATCATCGAGGGACCCACGCCGATCCCGCATCAGCTCCGCACGCTCAAGGACCCGCCTCGCGTGGTGCTCGATCTCGAAGGCGTCGAGCTGTCGCCGGAACTCGAGCGATTGCCGTCGTACGTGCAGCCGGCGGATCCCTACCTCGCGGGGATTCGCATCGCGCGGAATTTGCCGGACGTCCTGCGCATCGTCGTCGACCTCAAGACCGAAACGCGGCCGCAGCTCTTCGCGCTGTCGCCCATCGCGACCTTCGGGCATCGCGTCGTCCTCGACCTCTACCCGATGACGCCGGTCGATCCGCTGATGGCGCTGCTGGAAGAGAAGGGCGCGCTCGGCGCAGACCGGAATCCGGCCGGCGCTCCACCGGATCGTTTTCGCGAAGCGAAGCGCAACGATCGCCGGAAGATCGTCGTGGCGCTCGACGCGGGCCACGGCGGCGAGGATCCTGGCGCGGTGGGCCCGCGCGGCACATTCGAGAAGGACGTCGCGCTCTCGATCGCCCGCAAGCTGCGCATCCTGATCGATGCCGAGCCCGGCATGCGCGCGATGCTGACGCGCGACGACGACTACTTCGTCCCGCTTGCGACCCGGGTCAAGAAAGCGCAGGCGGTGCAGGCGGATCTCTTCGTCTCGATCCACGCGGATGCGTTCCGCGAGCGCAGTGCGCGCGGCTCGTCGGTCTTTGCGCTCTCCGAGGGAGGCGCTTCCAGCGCGGCGGCGAAATGGCTGGCGCAGAAGGAAAACGCGGCCGACCTCATCGGCGGTGTCAACCTCGACGTCCGCGATCCGATGCTCGCGCGAACCCTCATCGACCTGTCACAGACCGCTCAGATCAGCGACAGCCTCAAGGTCGGCCGTCACGTGCTGGACGGCATCGGGACGATCAATCCGCTGCACAAGGCGGCCGTGGAACAGGCGGGTTTCGCGGTGCTGAAGGCGCCGGACATCCCGTCAATCCTGGTCGAGACGGCGTTCATCTCCAACCCGGACGAGGAGCTGAAGCTGCGCAGCGAACGGCACCAGATGGAATTCGCGCGGTCGATGCGCGACGGCATCAAGCGCTACTTCGCGAGCAATCCGCCGCTCGCGCGGGCGAAGTCCGGCAACGCCTGACGATCAGCCGGCCGTCGGCCGCCGCGACGCCATCGCGACCCATTTCATGCCGATGGCGATGATCGCCAGCACCAGCACGTAAAACACGATCTGCATGCCCGCCGGCTGGGCCTCGTAACCGATGAGGCTGTGCAGCAGCGTGCCGGCCACCGACGATTCCGGCAGCCACGACGAGGTGTCCCAAAGCGGTGTCGCAAGGCTAGGCAGCAGGTCGGCCTGGATCAGGAAGTGCGCCGCCTGCGATGCCATCCCGGCGGCCAGGAACAGCACCAGGATTCCCGTCGCCGTGAAGAACCAGCGCAGCGGGATCTTGAGCAGGCCCTTGTAGATCGTGTACCCGACTGCGGCACCGGTGGCGACACCTGCCAGGCCGCCGAGCAGCATCGTCGCCGCCTCGCTGCCCTCGGTCGCCGCAATCCCGTACAGGAAGAGAACGGTCTCGGAACCCTCGCGCAGCACGGCCAGGCCGACGACGATCAGCAGCACGGAGTGTTGGCGACGTCCTTCGCGGATGTCGTTGCCCACGTTGCGGGCGTCGGCGGCAAGCGCCGCGCCGTGCGAGGACATCCACAGGTTGTGCCACGCGAGCATGACCACCGCGATGCCGAGCACGGCGGCGTTGAAGAGCTCCTGTCCCATGCCGCTCGCCATCTCGGCGATGCGTTCCGTGCCGAGCGCGACGACGCCCGCGCCCACGAGGCCCGCGATGACGCCGGCGGCGAGCCACCGATTGCGCCCCGGAACGGCGCGCGTCGCGGCGGCGACGATGCCGACGATGAGCGCGGCTTCGAGGACCTCGCGGAAGACGATGACGGCAGTGGCGAACACGGGGATTTGCGGCGCTTATTTCGCGACGATGACGCCCTTCGCCGTCTTCTCGTTGTATTCGCCCACGAACGGGTAGCTGCCGGGCTTGAGCGGGCCGACGAGGATCGTCGCGCTCGACTTGCCCGCGATCACCTTTTCCCGATGCAGGGACTTGCTTTCGAATTCCTCGGGCGTGGCGTCGCGGTTCTCGACGATCAGCTTGATCTTCCTGCCGGCGGGCACGGTGACCTCCGTCGGCTCGAATTTGTGATTCTCGATGACGAGCTTGAATTCGTCGTCGGCGGCGAAGGCGGGGCTCGCAACGAGCGCTGCGAGGGCGGCGAGCAGGAACAGGCGTGACACGATTTGGATCCTCGGTTGGGCTTAATAATTACGAATGATAATGATTCGTATTTAGAATTGCAAGCCCTTTACGCCGCCCGCTTCCGCCAGGCCCGCAGCCAAGGTCACCTGGCGCCGAGTACGGCCGGATCGAATGCCTGCGCCTGGCGGCGCAATTCGGCATCGAGCGCGTCGACATTGTCCGCGCGTACGAGGTAACGGTCGCCGCAGGCCTGTCCGATCAGCCATTCGTTGACCGCCGGCTCGAAGTGGTAAAGGTCGGTGTAGCGGTCGAGATCGTTTGTGATCTCGGCCACGCCCTGCAGGTCGATCACGCGGACATTCGGGATCCCGCGTGTTGCTTCGAAGACCCGGCGCTTGAAGTCGAGCGACACGTCGAGCTGCCGGCGCTGGACGAAGTCGGCCCAGACGACGATCGAATACGGCGGCCAGACGAGCACGAACTCCGTTCGCGGATGCGCGGCGAACAGGGGCAGCAGGTTGCGGCGAAAGCTCTCCTGCATCGCCGCGAGCTCGCGCGGCGGCTGCTGGAACTGCGCGTTGAGGTCGCGCGGATCGAGCCGCTTCACGACCTCGTCGCGCGCAAAGCGCTTTTCGTCCGCCCACCACCATGGCGCATCGGCATCGGTGCGAAAACGTTCGCTGCGCTCGCCCGTGACGATGCGCCACGACTTGACGAGCACGCCCCACGACAGCACGTAGGAAAAGTCGTTGAGCGGATTGCGGTCGTAGAAATTGCGCGGCATCGGTCCCGCGAGCGGATTGCGCTGGTCGGGCGCACCCGAGAACGCGTTGAAATCGAGGATCAGGATCGCGCGCTTCAACGGCTTCGCCGCCAGCGCGGTGGAGACGATCAGCGCCTGCTCCGCGGCGGTGAGTGCCGGCATCGCGACGTTGAGGCCCGTGCCATCGCAGGCACGCCCGATCGCGCTGTTGCGCGTGTTCTCGACGATCGACGAGCCGGAAAGCAGCGTGTCATAGTCGGCGTTTTTCGCGAGTCCCGGCGCAATGTAGCGATGCAGCGACGTGTAGAAGCGCGCGGGATACGGTCCGGGGATGCGGTATTGCTGGAACGGATCGACCCAGGCGTTGAAGGCGCCGATGGCGACGAGGATCGCGACAGCGGTGCCGAGCGACGCGCCGAACCAGCGGCGCGCGGCCCGTGTGCCCGGCGTCGGCGGTGCGGTCTCGCGATCGGACATCGGGTTGCGGGGTTCAGAAGTTGAAATAGAGGAAAGGCGTCACGCGGGCGAGCTGCAGCACGCACACCGGCAACGCCAGCGCGACGAACGCGCCGTTCGCTAGCGTCGGCCGAAAGAGCATCGCGAGGGCGTTCGAGTTCGCGCGCCGAAAGACGACGAGGAGCCCGATCGCAGGCGGCACCAGCGCCCACGCGGGCGGAATGGCGAGCGCATTGCCGAGCTTCGCCTGCATGTCGGTCAGCCACGCGAGCGTCGGCGCGGCCGGCGCAGCGTTCATTCCGGCCATCGCCTGCAGCATCGCGAGCGCGCCGTCGAGCGAGGTCGCGCGGAAGAACACCCAGGTCGTCATCACGAACAGGAAGGTGAGCGCCCAGGCGAGCCCGCGCGGCAACGGGCGCCCGAACCCGCCCCACGCGCGGCAGACGATCATGGCGAGTCCGTGCAGCAGCCCCCAGATCACGAATGTCCACGCGGCGCCATGCCACAGCCCGCCCAGGAAAAAAGTCGCGAGGACGTTGACGGCGGTGCGGAACTCGCCGCTGCGGTTGCCGCCGAGCGGGATGTAGAGGTATTCGCGCAGGAACCGCGATAGCGTGATATGCCAGCGGTGCCAGAAGTCGCGGATATCGAGCGCGCGGTACGGCGAGTCGAAGTTGATCGGCATCTTGATGTTGAACAGGCGCGCCGCGCCGAGTGCCATGTCGGTGTAGCCGGAGAAGTCGAAGTAGATCTGCATCGTGTACGCGAGGACTGCCAGCCACGCCGCGGGCGCCGTCAGCGTCGACGGCGCGCCGAAGCCGGCATCGGCGATCGGCGCGAAGGTGTCCGCGATGAGCACTTTCTTCACGAGCCCGATCGCGAGCAGGAACAGCCCGGCGGCGAGGTGGTCCCACTGCGGCCGCTTGTTCGCCCGCTCCGCAAACTGCGGCATCATCTCGCTGTGGTGCAGGATTGGCCCCGCCAGCAGATGCGGGAAGAACGTCACGAACAGCGCATAGTTCGCGAGGACGGGTTCCTGCGCGCGGCGCCGGTACACGTCGACGAGATAGGCGATCTGCGTGAACGTGAAAAAGCTGATGCCGAGCGGCAGCGCGAGATGGAGCAAGGGCGGCGCGTCGCCGGCGATGCGCGCCACGTTGGCGAGGAAGAAGTCCGCGTACTTGAATACGCCCAGCAGCGCGAGGTTTGCCGCGATGCCGACCACCAGCACCGGGCGCGCGGCGCGCTTGCGCAACAAACTCGCGATCACAAAGTTGAACCCGATGCTGCCGAGGATCAGCGGCAAGTGCCACGGATTCCACCAGCCGTAGAAAAAGAGCGACGCAACGGTGAGCCATGCCTGCGCGGCGAACGGGCGCCGGCCGAGCAGGAAGAAGACGACGAGGGTTCCCGGGAGGAACCAGAGCAGGTAGTCGTAGCTGTTGAACAGCATGGCGTATGTTAACCCGGCATCGCGCAGCGACCGCCCGCCCGCGCAATTGCCGTAGAATCACGTTCCGTGATCCGCTTTTTCGTCCAATTCCTGGTCCTGCAGGCCATGCTGTTCGGCGCCGAGCTCACGCCGTGGGCGCAGGAGTATTTCGTCGTGCCGTGGACCAACACGCTCGCGGCGATCAGCGCGCGGCTCGTCACCTTCTTCGACCCGAGCGTCATCGCGACCGGCAAGGTGCTGCAGAGCACGCAGAACGGGTTCGCCGTGTCGATCGAATCCGGATGCAACGGCGTCGAGGCGACGATCGTCCTGGTCGCCGCGATCCTCGCGTTTCCGGCGCCGTGGAAGCACCGGCTCGTGGGCCTCGCCGCCGGCATCCTCGCGGTCCAGGGCCTCAACATCATTCGCGTGATCAGCCTGTTCTACCTCGGGCAATGGAACCTCGACGTGTTCGAGTGGGCGCACCTGTACGTCTGGCAGGCGTTGATCATGCTCGACGTGCTGATCGTCTGGCTGCTCTGGGTGCGCACGCTGCCGGC
>JBDTLY010000236.1:0-5669 GCA_039934535.1 Casimicrobiaceae bacterium
GCCGCGCTCGCCGCTGCCATCGGCATGGCAGGCAAAGAGCGCCGGCGGCGCATGCGCGGTCGCGCGGTCGAACGCCAGCACGCTGCCGTCCCGCGACTGCACGAACCCGCCCACCGTGCCGCCGGGAACGACCAGGGACGGCATGTTGGCGTCGAGCGGAAGGCGCGCGATGCCGACCCGGCCGCGGCTCTCGAGCGCGCAGAGGAGCGCCGAGCTGTCGGGCGTCCACGCGACGTGGCTCGTCGCGCGATCGAGCGCAGGGGCGAGCCGGCGCATCTTGCCGCTGCGCCGGTCCAGCAGCACGAGGTGGCCCTGATCGTTGAATGTTCGTTTCGTGTCGTACGAATGGAACGCGATGGCGCGCCCGTCCGGCGAATAGCGCGGCTGCGCGTCCGCCGTGTTCGTTGCCGCGGTCAGCACTTTCTTGCGTCGTGATGCCAGGTCCACCGTTACGATGTCGGTCTGGCTCATCATCCGCGGCTCGGGTCCGAGGTCGGCGGTGATCGCGATCTCGCGGCCGTCGGGCGCGATGTCGTAGTCCCCGGCGGACGGCTCCCACGGCGGCAGCGCAACGCCGGTTCGGGCGAGCGCGTCGCGGCACGTCCCGGTGGCGACGTCGCATAGATGAATGTGCGGCTCGCGGCCGTCGGTGAGCCAGTGATCCCAGAAACGGAATTCATGGCGCTCGGTGACGTGCGCCTTGACCTTCGATTCCTTGCGCTCCTTTCGGCGCTTCGCCTGCAGTGCATCCGTCGCGAGGTCCGGCCAGACCCACGAGATGAAGGCGATGCGCTTGCCGTCGGGAAACCATTTCGGCGCGGCGCAGCCGGTCGCATGTTTGGTGAGGCGCCGCGCTTCGCCGCCGTCCGGCGCAATGAGGTAGAGCTGCGGCTCCTCATCATCTTTTCGCTTTGCGGTGAACGCGATCCACTTGCCATCCGGCGACCACTTGGGATCGCCGTCCTTGTCGCCGGCGGTCAGCATCCGCGCGCGCTTGATGACCCCCGGCGCGGCGCCGAGGCCCGTCGGAAAGAGCCAGAGCGACGTGCTGCTGTCGTTCTTCTCCATGTCGAAGCGGGTGACGGCGCTGCATGCCAGCGCGCCGTCGGGCGACAGCGTCGGCGTTCCGATGCGGCGGATCGCCCAGAGCGACTCGACGTCGAGCGGCGGCTTGTGCTTCGCGGGGCGGCGGGTGGCGCCACGAGGGGAGCGGGGCATCGCGGTGTCCTTGTGGGTACAATGGCGGTCCGCGATTCTACTCTGGGTCGCGTGTCCCCTTTTTCCGGATTACGCCACGATGAACTACCGCCGACTCGGCACCTCCGGCCTCAAGGTCAGCGAACTTTCGTTCGGCTCCTGGGTCACCTACGGCAACCAGATGGGCGCCGATGTGGCCGGCGAATGCATGGCGGCCGCGTACGACGCGGGCGTCAACTTTTTCGACAACGCCGAGGTCTACGCCAAGGGCGAATCCGAGAAGATCATGGGCGAGGTCCTGCGCAAGCGCGCGTGGCCTCGTTCGTCCTACATCGTGTCGACCAAATTCTTCTGGGGGCTCTCCGACGGCCCCAACGAGAAGAACACGCTCAACCGCAAATACCTGCGGCAGGCGATCGACGGCTCGCTCGCTCGCTTGCAGCTCGATTACGTCGACCTCGTGTTCTGCCATCGCGCGGACCCAGACACGCCGATCGAGGAGACGGTGTACGCGATGCACGACATGATCGCCGCCGGCAAGGCGCTCTACTGGGGCACGTCGGAATGGACCGCCGCGGAGATCATGGCGGCTTGGCAGATCGCCGAGCGCCATCACCTGCACAAGCCGGTGATGGAGCAGCCGCAGTACAACCTGCTGCATCGCGAGCGCGTGGAGAACGAATACGCGCGGCTCTACGCCGACATCGGCCTCGGCACGACGATCTGGAGCCCGCTGGCGTCGGGCCTCCTCACCGGCAAATACAACGACGGCATCCCGCAGGGTTCGCGCGGGACGCTCAAAGGCTACGAGTGGCTCGCCGAGCGCCTGACCGAGCCCCCGAAAATCGCCGCGGCGAAACGGCTCGCGCCGATCGCCGCCGACCTGGGCGTAACGATGGGGCAGATGTCGCTTGCGTGGTGCCTCAAGAATCCGCATGTTTCCACGGTGATTACGGGAGCGAGCCGTGTGTCGCAGGTCGTCGAGAACATGAAGGCGCAGGACGTCGCGCCGAAGCTGACGCCGGAGGTCATGGCGCGCATCGAAGCGGCATTGGCACCCGGCTGACGCCGGACATCATCGGAATGTCGAACCCACTCGAAAGCTGGCAGGAGGAGCAGCAATCCGCGTTCCTCTATCGCGTGTGCGCCGAAGCCGAGGCCGGGACAACGCGCGCCGAACTCTTTCGCCGGCTCGCCGGCGAAGCCGAGGCGCAGGCCGCGATCTGGCGCGCGCAGCTGACCGCGCGCGGACGCGCGGCACCCAAGCCGTACGAGCCCGACGCACGCACCCTCCTCGTCGCGGCGCTTGTCCGCAAGTTGGGACCGCGCCGCATGAAGAGCGTGCTCGCCGCGATGAAGGTGCGCGGCATGGCGATCTACGGCACGTCGCTCGCGCGCGACCCGGGGCACGCGCCGCCGATGGCGGGATCGCGCATCGAGCACCGGCACCGCGGCCTCGGCGGCGGCGGCAACCTGCGCGCGGCGGTCTTCGGCGTCAACGACGGCCTTGTGTCGAACGCGAGCCTGATCCTTGGCATCGCGGGCGCCAATTCGGACCCGCACGTCGTGTTGCTCGCCGGCGTGGCGGGCATGGCGGCCGGCGCGTTCGCGATGGCCGCAGGCGAGTACGTTTCGGTGCGCTCGCAGCGTGAGCTCTTCGAATACCAGATCGGACTCGAGCGCGACGAGCTCGAGGAGTATCCCGAGGCGGAGGCGCAGGAGCTCGCCTTGATCTATGCAGCCAAGGGCGTGCCGCCGAAGGAGGCGAGGCAGCTCGCCGACAAGCTCGTCGCCGATCCCGAGCATGCGCTCGACACGCTGGCGCGCGAGGAACTCGGATTGAATCCCGAGGAGCTGGGCTCGCCCTGGGGCGCCGCGATCTCGTCGTTCCTGTCGTTTGGCGCCGGCGCGATGCTGCCGCTCGCGCCGTTCATGCTGGCGCCGGGTCCGCGCGCGCTGCCGATCGCCATCGGCATTACCGCGGCAGCGCTGTTCGGCGTCGGCGCGATGCTGTCGCTTTTCACCGGGCGCAGCGCGTGGCGCTCCGGCGCGCGAATGCTGTTGCTCGGAGGGCTCGCCGGCGCCATCACCTATGCGATCGGACGTTTCGCGGGCATTGTCATTGGGTGAGGTCGCCGGCACGCTGCGTCTCGCGCCCGGCCGCGACAAATCGCTGCGCGAGCGGCATCCGTGGGTGTTCTCGGGTGCGATCGCGACGGTCGAAGGCAATCCCGAAAGCGGCGACACCGTCGACATCCACCGGGACGACGGCGCGTTCATCGCCCGCGCCGCGTACTCGCCGTCGTCGCAGATCCGCGCGCGCGTGTGGACGTTCGATGCGCGCGAATCCATCGACGACGCATTTTTCGCCCGTCGCGTCGCCCGTGCGGTCGCGGCGCGCGCGCCGATGCTCGATGCCACGCACACCGGATGCCGGTTGTTGCACGGCGAATCGGACGGGCTGCCGGGCGTGGTCGCCGACCGCTACGGCGACACCCTCGTGCTGCAGATTTCCGCGGCGGGCGGCGAGCGCTGGCGCGACTCGATTGTCGCGGCGCTCATCGGCGCAACCGGGGTCTCGTGCGTCTACGAACGTTCCGATGCCGATGTACGCAACCTCGAAGGGCTGCCGCCGCGATCCGGCCTCGCGCACGGCACGATGCCGGGCGAAGTGCTGCTCGTCGAGGACGGGCTCGCCTACCGGGTCGACGTCGTCGCGGGCCAGAAGACCGGCTTTTTCCTCGACCAGCGCGACAGCCGCGCGACGGTGCGTTCGCTGGCGGCGGGCCGCGAGACGCTCAACGTGTTCTGCTACACCGGCGGTTTCACGTTGGCGGCGCTCGCCGGTGGCGCGACGCGGGTGCTTTCCATCGACAGCTCTGCCGATGCCGTTGCCATGGGTCGCGAAAATCTCGCGCGCAATCCGGCGCTCGATGCAAGCCGTGCCGAATGGCAGGACGCGGACGCGTTCCAGGCGTTGCGTACGCTGCGCGACAAGGCCGCATCGTTCGACCTCGTGGTCCTCGATCCACCCAAGTTCGCCCCGACGATGGCGCATGCCGAGCGAGCTGCGCGAGCGTACAAGGACGTCAATCTCCTGGCGCTCAAGCTGCTGCGCCCGGGCGGATTGCTGGCGACGTTCTCGTGCTCTGGGGGCGTCGACGCCGGGCTCTTCCGCAAGATCGTCGCCGGCGCGGCGCAGGATGCGGGTGCCGACGCCGCGGTCATCGGGCGCTTCGGCGCGTCCGCCGATCACCCCGCCGCGCTTGCATTTCCGGAAGGCGAATATCTGAAGGGCTTGCTGATTCGCAAAGCGTAATCTGGCCGATAGCCGCTGGTTGACCCGGAATACGCAAGCGGAAATACTTGCCCCATCGCCGAACGCAGGATTGGATCAAGATGAAACTCGTACTGAAGCAACCGGAAGCGCGTGAGATCAAGGTCAAGGTGATCCTGGCGGGCGGTCACGCCGCGATGATCGCGTTGCCGCCGGAGCATCCATTGCTCGCGCAATTGCTGACGGCCGTCGCCGCGCCATCCCGGGGCGCGACCGACGCCTTGCCAGCGGTGTTCCAGATCCCGATTGAAGGGGGACGGGCATCGCTGACGTTCTCGAGCCGCCAGCTCGTTGCCGTGGTGACCGATCCGGCAGTTCTGGTGCAGCCGGACGCGGAGGCCGCGCCAACCGTACCTTTGACACCGCCTGCCGTACAAGGCGCCGCGCCCGCTCCGTCGCCGCGGATCGTCCGGCACGCCGTCGCGCAACTCGACGAATTTCTGGGGAAGGACGAGCTCGACTGGCTGCGCGACACCGTTTTTGCCGCGCAGCACCGGTTTCAGTCGTCCTGGATCAACGACGAGCACAAGGAGGATTACCGCAAGTCGATGGTCCTAAACGCACCCGACGACGTCATGCGGCTCGTCGTCGACAAGATCCGCGCCGCCATGCCGGAGGTGATGACGATCCTGAAGCTGCCATCCTTTCCGGTCGGCCGCGTCGAATGCCAGGTGACGGCCAGCACCGACGGCAGTTACTTCCGCGTCCACACGGACAGCGGCAAGACCGAAGTCGACGCCACGCGCCAGCTGACGTACGTCTACTATTTCAACCGGGAACCGAAAGGGTTCACCGGCGGCGAGCTGCGCGTCTACGACGATCAGATCCGCAACGACAAACTCGCGCGCACCGATTCGTTTCATGTCATCGAACCGCGCAACAACAGCATCGTGTTCTTCCAGGCGGCCATCATGCACGAGGTAACGCAGGTGCACGTGCAGTCGCAGGATTTCCGGGACAGCCGGTTCACCGTGAACGGCTGGGTGCACCGCACATAAGGCCCGAAGTCACGCGCGCTTGTCGGCGTGCCGCTGCAGCGCCGCGCGAATCAGCCGGCGTGTGAAGCCCACGTGTCCTTCGGGATCGTGCGCGAGGCAGAGATCGGCGCTGCCGGCGTCTTCCGGAGGGTAGTAGA
>JBDTLY010000237.1:0-5616 GCA_039934535.1 Casimicrobiaceae bacterium
CTGGATCGCGTGGAAAACCGCGCGCCGGTCGTGACCGGCAGGGCGAACCCGCATGTCGCGGTCGTCGGCGGCGGCTGGGCGGGCTGCGCCGCCGCGGTTACGCTTGCGAAGAAGGGCGTTCGCGTCACGCTGTTCGAGCAGGCGCGATCGCTCGGCGGGCGGGCGCGTCGTGTCGCGCTGTCGGGCATCGCGCTCGACAACGGCCAGCACCTGCTGATCGGTGCGTACCGGTGCACGCTCGGGCTCATCGAGCGCGTGCATCCCGCGGGAAGCATGCCGTCGCTGTTGCACCGGCTGCCGCTGACGATGCGTCCGTTTGGCGTCGCCATTGCGGGCAGAGTCGGGCTGCAAGCATGGCGCCTGCCCGCGCCGCTCCACCTGGCCGGCGGCATGCTCACCGCCCGCGGGCTCGACTGGCCCGAGCGCGTGGCTTTGATTGCCGATTTCCGCCGCCTTGCGCGCGCCGACTTTCGCACGCCGACCGCGCAGACCGTCGCGCAGTGCTTCGCCGGCACGCCGCTGCGCGCGATGGCGGCGATCTGGGAGCCGTTGTGCATCTCGGCGCTCAATACACCGCCGGAAAGCGCATCGGCGCAGGTCTTCGCCAACGTGCTGCGCTTGGCGTTCACCGGGTCCGCTCGGGACAGCGACTTCGTTATCCCCGCGACCGACCTCACGTCGCTCTTCCCCGATCCCGCGGCGCAGCTCGTCACGCGCCACGGCGGCGACGTGCGGACGGGTGTCGCCGTTCGCGGCATCGCCCGCCGCGACGGCGGCGTTGTCCTGAACCTCGACGGGAAATCCGAACCATTCGCGGCGGCGATCGTCACCGTCGCGCCCCATCAGCTGGCAACGGCGCTCGGCGCCGACGGCGCCGCGGACGACGCGTGGCGCATGCCACTTGCGCAGGTCGAAGCATTGACATGGGAGTCAATCACGACGATCTATCTCGCGTATGCCGATGCCGTGTCGCTTCCGCTGCCGATCATGCGGCTCGACGACGCGCCGGGCCAATGGGCGTTCGATCGCGGGGCCGCGCTGCCGCCAACGGCACCCGAAGGCGCGCGCGGCCTGGTCGCCGTCGTGATCAGCACGTCCGGCCCGCACGACACGCAGGACCAGTCAGCGCTGGCCGACGACGCCGATTCGCAGTTGCGCAGGCTCGCGGGACGCTGGCCGCTGCCGGTATGGTCGCGAGTCATCGCCGAGCGGCGCGCAACGTATGCCTGCACGCCCGGCGTGGCACGGCCTGCGGCGGGTCGCGTCGCTCCCGGCTTGTATCTTGCGGGGGATTACACCGACGCGGAGCTTCCGGCCACACTCGAGGCGGCAACGCGCACCGGCGTCGCGGCCGCCCGCGCATTTCTGGAAGAGCATCCCGAGGCGGCAAGCACGCCTTCGCGCTGAGCCATGGCGAGTGTCATGCGCCGCGCGCTGTCCGCGCGCTGCCGGTCCGGTTCCGGATCAGCCGTTGCTGCTCGCGCGTCCACTCGCGCTCCTTGATGGTCGCGCGCTTGTCATATTGCTTCTTGCCCTTCGCGAGGCCGACGTCGAGCTTTACGCGTCCCTTGCTGTAGTGCAGGTTGAGCGGGACAAGCGTATAGCCCGCGCGCTCCACCTGGCCGACGAGGCGGCTGATCTCGCTCTTGTGCAGCAGCAGTTTGCGCGTGCGGGTGGGATCCGGATGCACGTGCGTCGACGCGGTCGTCAGCGGCGTGATGTGCGCGCCGATCAGCATGATCTGGCCGTCCTTCACGACCACGTACGCCTCCTTCAACTGCGCGCGGCCCGCGCGGATCGCCTTCACCTCCCAGCCTTCGAGCGACAGCCCCGCCTCGAATTTCTCCTCGATGAAGTAGTCGTGATAGGCTTTTCGATTGTCGACGATGCTCATATTTTGCGGGATGGCCGTTACGCGAGATGGCGCATCTTACCAAGCGGAACGGAATGGCCAGCGTAAAAAAGTCGGTTCTCGTGCCGTTCGGCGCCCCCGCGATGTTCGAGCTCGTCGACCGCGTGGAGCTCTATCCGCAGTTCCTGCCGTGGTGCGCGGGCGCGCGCGTCCTCGAATCGCATCCGGGCGGACAGACGGCGCGCATCGACATCGACTACCACCGCGTGAGGGCCCACTTCACGACCGATAACGCGAACCGCCCGCCCGAGTCGATCGTCATAACGCTGAAGGACGGGCCGTTCCGCCACCTGCACGGCGAATGGCGGTTCGTGGCGCTCGCGCCGTCGGCGTGCCGCGTCGAGTTCGAGCTTTCATGGGAATTCGCGACGGGCCTGCTCGAGCGCGTCGTCGGACCGGTGTTCGGCCACATCGCGAACTCGTTCATCGACGCGTTCGTGCGCCGCGCCGAATCGCTGTACGCGTCGCCGCGATGAAAGTGACCGTCGTCTGGGCAGCGCCCGATGCGCAGGATGTCGTTCCCGTCACGCTCCCGGCCGGCGCGACCGTCGCGGACGCCGTCGCGCGGTCGGGCATCATCGATCACTACGCGCTGGATGCCGCGCGCCTGAAGTTCGCGCTCTTCGGCCGCCGGACGCCCGCCGAGACCCCGCTTTCCGACGGCGACCGGGTCGAGATCACGCGCCCGCTCGTCGCCGACCCGAAGGAATCGCGACGGCGCCGTGCGCTGGCGACGCCGCTCCTGAAATCCGCGCCCCGGCAACGCCGCCGCGCCAGCCGCTGACGCCGCGTTTGCCGGATGGGTCGAGATCGGTGACAATGCCGCCCATGCGGAAACCAGGCCCCCTCCTTCGTGCTCATTTGCGTGCGCTTGCTGTGGCCGCCGCTGCGACGACGCTCATCGCAGCCGCGCCGACGGCATTCGCGCAAAGCGCGCCGGAACCGTCGCTCGCCGATTCCGCGACAGCCGCGGTCAAGGGCGCCGCATCCACCGCCTGGCACACCACGCAGAACCTCGCGTCCTCCGCGCTGGACCTGATCGGCATTCGCTACAAGTGGGGCGGCACGACGCCCGCGGGCGGCCTTGACTGCAGCGGCCTGGTGCAGTTCGTTTTCCAGCAGGTGACGGGCGTCACGCTGCCGCGCTCGACGAAGGAGCTGAGCCGGATCGGCGATGCGGTCGCCCTGTCCGAGCTGCAACCCGGCGACCTCGTCTTCTTCAACACGCGGCGCTTCGCGTTCTCGCATGTCGGCATCTACGTCGGCGACAACCGCTTCATCCACGCACCGCGGCGCGGCCGCGAAGTGGAAGTCGCGACGTTCGACAAGAATTACTGGCAGCAGCACTTCAACGGCGCGCGCCGGCTGGTCGGCGTGCTGCCGGAGATGATGCCCGCATTGATCGCCGAGGCTTCGGCGACGGCGCCTCACGCCGGCGCGCCCGCGGAATCGCCGGCGGAACTCGCGGCGTTCCCCGCCACGCAGCCCTGACCGCGTCGATTCCGCTTACTTCCCTTCTACTCCTTCGCTCCGGCGCGTTGCAGCCGCGCGATCACCGCCGAGTCGTTGCCCCGCTTCGCCCATTCGAGCGCGCTGGCGTTGTTCTGGTTGCGGCGATTGACGTCTGCGCCGCGCGCAATCAGCAATTCGACGGTCCGCCCGCGCGATTCGCGAACCGCCATCATCAGCGCCGTCGTGCCGTTCGGCGAACCGGCATCGATGTCGGCGCCCTCGGCGAGCAGGTAGCGAACCATGTCGTCGTGACCGCCCGTGGCAGCGTAGATCAGCGCGGTCCAGCCCGCATTGTTCACCTCGGCGCCGCGCGCGCGAAGCTTCTTCGCGATCTCGAGTTGGCCGTTCAACGCCGCGATCATCAGCGCCGTATCGCCGAACCGGTTGCGGGTATTGACGTCGGCGCGGCCGGCAAGCAGCACGTCGACCGTGGCGGCAGACCCGCCGCGCGCCGCGACGATCAGCAGCGGCTCGCCGTTGGCGTCCTTCGCATTCGGGTCGGCGCCGCGCGCGAGCAACGCGCGGACATCGGCGGCGCGGTCGTTCGCGACGGCGATTGCGAGGTCGTCGGAGCGCGGCTGTGCCGCGGCGGACATCGAAGTCACTGCGAGCCCGCACGCGATCGCGAGGACCGCGAGCCCGGCGGCAATTTGCCGACGGACGAAGTGAATCTCATGCGACATGCATTTCCTTTGGCGGGTCGATCTTGAACAAGCGAAAGAAATTGGCGCTCGTTTCGCGCGCGATGGTCTCGACGGGAAGTCCGGTGAGCTTCGCGATCTCGTGCGCGACATGCGGCACGAATGCCGGCTGGTTGCGCTTGCCGCGATACGGGACCGGCGCGAGATAGGGCGAATCCGTTTCGATCAGCATCCGGTCGAGCGGGACGCGGCGCGCGACGTCCTTCAGCGCGAGCGCGTTCTTGAACGTTACGATGCCGGAGAACGAGATGTGGAAGTTCTGGTCGAGCGCGGCGCGCGCGACCTCCCAAGTCTCGGTGAAGCAGTGCATGACGCCGCCCGCCTCGCCGGCGCCCTCCTCGCGCATGATGGCGAGGGTGTCCTCGCCCGCGGAGCGTGTGTGGATCACGAGCGGCTTGCTTGCGCGGCGCGCGGCGCGGATGTGCGTGCGGAATCGCTCACGCTGCCATTCGAGGTCGCCGGTCAGCCGATAGTAGTCGAGGCCCGTCTCGCCGATCGCGACGACCTTGGCGCGCGCGGCGAAGTCCACCAGGTCGTCGACGGTCGGTTCCGGCGTGTCCTCGTAGTCGGGATGCACACCGACCGTTGCAAAGAGGTTGTCGTGCGCGAGCGCGAGCGCATGGACCGCGGGCCAGTCCGGCAGGTTGACCGAGATGCACAGCGCATGCGTGACCCGCGCCTTGGCCATGGCGTCGAGCAGCGCCGGCAGCTCGCCGGCGAACTCCGGGAAATCGAGATGGCAGTGGGAATCGACGAACATGGAAGAAAGCATTTTGCGGTCGCCGCGTCGGCCTCCGCACCGTCATAGTGGATAGTCGCGCTGAGTGGGTCAGCCTCATGCGCCGACTCGCGTTCGCTCGCTCCCCCTTGCCTTCGGCCGGGGCCCCGGCTCGCCGCTCGCGCCGCTGCCGCTGCCGCTACATCGTGTGAGTAGGTCGCGGGGATGCGAGCGACTCGCCGAGGATCTTCTCGATGGTGGCACGCGCCGCGCCGCCGGTGTCGTCCTGCGTGAACTGGACACCGATCCCCTGCGTGCGATTGCCCTGGACGCCTTCCGGCGTGATCCAGACGACCTTGCCCTGGACTGCGATCCGGTTCGGATCGTCCATCAGCGACAGCAGCATGAACACTTCCTCGCCGAGCTGATACTGACGAGACGTGGGGATGAAGATGCCGCCGCCTCGGAGGAACGGCATGTAGGCGGCATAAAGCGCGGCCTTTTCGCGGATGTTGAGCGACAGCACGCCCGGGCGCGCGCCGCCGCCTGCCGCCATGGCCGCGCCGGCGGCTGATCCTGCTCCCTTGGGTTCTGCCATCGTGGTCAGCCGAAAAGGCCCCGGTAATCGATCAGCAGCGCCTCGGCGACGAGACGCGGCACGAGCGGATGCGCGACGAGCGCGCGTTGCCGCAACAGCGACCGATGATAGCGAAAGAGCGGCACCGGCGCCACCCGGCTCGCCAGCACCGAAAAAGCGCGTGCCGCATCCGGGT
>JBDTLY010000238.1:0-5609 GCA_039934535.1 Casimicrobiaceae bacterium
CCGGGCGTGGCTACGGCCCCGGCGATGTCAGGGACGGCGGTGCCGCCCGCCGCCGTGCCGTCGATCGAAGTCGTGGCGGATCGACTTGCGAAAAGGTTGAACGCGAACGACGGCACGGGCGACGAATGGGCGCTCCTTGCGCGGAGTTACGTCCAGATGCAACGCTTTCCGGAAGCTGTCGATGCGTTCGACAAGGCGCTGCGGAAAATGCCCGGCGATCAGGCATTGATCGACGCGCAGGCCGCCGCGCGGAAGGCGGCGGGGAGCGCGGCCCCCGCGAAGTAGCGCCACGGCACGAATCGCGGTTGCGCTACACTGGTGGCCCCGTTGCGGCACGCGTCGCGCCCGACGGCCTCCCGTGTCGTCGACCCGAACCCTCCACGGCTTCCACGCCGTCATCGCGCGCCTTTCCCAGCGGCCGGAATCGGTGCGCGCGCTCTTTGTCGCCGAGGCGAAGCAGGGCCCGCGCGTGCGCGAGATCGTCGCGCGCGCCGAAGCGGCGGGATGCCCGGTCAGCATTGTCGACGGACAACGACTGCGTGAAATGGCGGGTACGGAGCAGCATCAAGGCGTGGTTGCTTTGGTCGACACCAACGCGCCGCAGTTGACCGTCGAGGAAGTCCTCGACCTCACGCACGAGCCGCCGCTCTTGCTCGTGCTCGACGGCGTCACCGATCCGCACAATCTCGGCGCCTGCCTGCGCAGCGCGGACGCGTTCGGCGCGCATGCGGTCATCATCCCGAAGGACCGCGCGGTGGGCGTCAACGCGACCGTGGCAAAGGCGGCCAGCGGCGCCGCCGATACCGTGCCGGTCATCACGGTCACCAACCTGGCGCGGGCGCTGCGCGATCTCAAGTCCCGCGGTGTATGGATCCTCGGCGCGGACGCCGGGGGCGAGAACCTGTTCGACGCCGATGTCGCGGGGCCGGTCGCGTGGGTGCTGGGGGCGGAGGGCAGCGGGCTGCGGCGGCTCACGCGCGAATTGTGCGACCGCATCGTCGGCATTCCACTCGCCGGCGCAGTCGAAAGCCTCAACGTCTCCGTTGCCGCCGGCATCTGCCTGTATGCATCGCGGCGAGCGCGCCGCTAGGACAGGCATAATGGCGGCCCGAAAATCCCATCCGCCAGGATCCGCAATGTTTCGCCACAAATATCTTGATTTCGCCGAACTCACCGCCCAGGTGGCCGCGTGGGCGAAAGCGCATCCAGACATCGTCCGCGTAACGCCGATCGGCAAGAGTGCCGGCGGCCGCGACATCCCGTTGCTCACCATCGGCCGCAATCCCGATGAAGCGCGCCCCGCGGTCTGGATCGACGGCAACATGCACGCTTCCGAGGTCTGCGGCTCGAGCGTCGCGCTCGCCATGGCCGAGGACATCATCGCGCTGCATCAAGGCAGCCCCGAGGTCGGCGGCAAGGTCTTCCCGGCCCATATGGCAGAAGCAATCCGGGAAACCCTCTTTTACGTCGTCCCGCGGATCTCGCCGGACGGCGCGGAAGAGGTGCTGAAGAAGGGGCGCTACGTGCGTTCGAGCCCCGTCAACGATCGCGCCCACCAGGATCACGCGTATTGGGAAACGGACGATATTGACGGCGACGGCATCGCTGGCTACATGCGGCAGGCGGATCCGGAGGGGGAACTCGTCGAGCTCCGCGATGAAAGCGGCGTGGCGCTCGACCCGCCGGTGATGGGTCCGCGCATGCCGGAGGATCCGGGCCCCTACTTCAAGCTCTATCCCGAAGGGCGTATCGCCAACTTCGACGGCAAGCGCATCCCGAGTCCCCACTTCCTGTCGGACAATCTGTACGACTTCAACCGCAATTTCCCGTATTCGTGGGCGCCGGAGTCGCAGCAGGAAGGCGCGGGGCACTATCCGGGCAGCGCGCCGGAGACGCGGGCGATCATGGATTTCGCGACGAGCCATCCGAACATTTACGCGTGGCTCAACCTGCACACCTTCGGCGGCGTGCTGATCCGGCCGCTCGGCGACAAGCCCGACAGCAAGATGGATCCCACGGACCTCGGCATCTACGATCAGGTCGAGGCGTGGATGACCGAGCACACGGGCTACGCCACGGTGAGCGGCTACCACGAGTTTCTCTACGAGCCCGAGAAACCGATCTTCGGCGACCTTTCCGATTACGCCTACCATCAGCGCGGCGCGCTCGCGTACGTGGTGGAGCTGTGGGACCTGTTTCACCAGCTCGGCATCGAACGCATGAAGCCGTTCGTACAGCACTATTTCAAGTTCGGGCGCAAGGACATCCTGGCGCTGGCCAAGTTCGATCGCGAGCAGAACAAGGGCCGCGTTTTCGGGCGCTGGAAGAAGGTGCAGCACGCGCAACTGGGCGAAGTGGAGGTGAACGGCTTCGACCCGCGCGTGGGCATCTGGAATCCGCCGTACGAAAGACTTGGGGAGACGTGCTCGACGCAAAGCGCCGCCTTCCTGCGCGTTGCCGCCCTGATGCCACGCGTGCACGTCGAGGTGCTGAAGCAGGACGCAACGGGCGGGCATACCCGCATCGAGCTGCGCATCGTCAACCGGGGTTATCTCGGCACGTGCGGCATGCCTTCCGCGAAAAAGCTTCCGCACGTCGAGCCGCTTCGTCTCGTGGCGCGAGGAGAGGGGATCGAAGTCGTGGCGCCCGCCGAAGCCATCGTCGAGATCGGGCATCTCGACGGCTGGGGCGCGGGACTGCACGGCGGCCCCAGCATCTTCATGCCGTGGACCCGCGGCAACGGGCACGAGCGGCACGTCACCCTGGTCGCGAAGGGGAAGGGGACGCTTTCGGTGCAGGTGGGGAGTTGTCGCGTGGGCTACGTGACCGTGGATGTGGAGATCGACTCATGAGCGAAAGCCGCAACAATCCATTCCTGGAACCCTGGGATACGCCGTTCGGTCTGCCGCCGTTCGAAAGGATCCGCCCCGAGCACTACATCCCTGCGTTCGAGCACGCGATGCGTTCGCATCGTGTCGAGATCGACGCCATCGCCGGCAACACCGAGTCTCCCACGTTCGACAACACGCTGGTGGCCCTCGACCGCGGCGGCCGCGAGCTCGTTCGCATCGAGCAGGTCTTCTTCAACCTCACGGCATCGGAGACGTCGCCGGCGCTGCAGGCCGTCGAACGCGAGATGTCGCCGCGGCTCGCCGCGCATCACAGTGCGATCTACCTGGACGCCAGGCTCTTCCTGCGCATCGGCGCGGTTTCGCATCGGCGCGGGGAGCTCGGACTCACGCCGGAGCAGTCGCGGCTCGCCGAGCGCGTGCATCTCGATTTCGTGCGTGCGGGCGCGAGGCTCACGGGCGCGACCAGGGTGCGCTACGGCGAGATCGAGGAACGCCTGGCCGCGCTCACGACGCAATTCAGCCAGAACGTCCTCGCCGACGAAGCAAGCTTCCGCCTCGTTCTCGAGGACGAGCGGGACCTTTCGGGCCTGCCCGCGGATCTGCGCGCGGCCGCGCGCGAGGCGGCGCACGAGCGAGGCGAGGCAGGCAGCTGGATGATCACGCTGTCGCGCTCGCTCATCGCGCCGTTTCTCGCCTTCTCGGACCGGCGCGATCTCCGCGAATTGGCGTGGAACGCCTGGGTCCAGCGCGGCGAGCACGACGGCGAGCACGACAACCGGCCGGTCGCGCGCGAGATTCTTGCGCTGCGCAACGAGCAGGCGCGCTTGCACGGGTACAAGAATTATGCGGACTATGCGCTCGTCGACCGAATGGCCGGCACGCCGGAGGCGGTCGCGCGTCTTTTCGAGCAGATCTGGGAGCCGGCCAAGGCGCGGGCCGCAGAAGAGCGCGAAGCGGTGGTCGAACTGGCACGCGCCGAAGGCAAGACCCACCAGATCGAGCCCTGGGACTGGCGTTACTTTGCCGAGAAGGTGCGCAAGGCGCGCTACCGTCTCGACGACGCCGAGGTCAAGGCGTACTTCCCGCTCGAGCGGATGCTGGCCGCCGCTTTCGATACCGCAAATCGCCTGTTCGGGATCTCGTTCGTCGAGCGCAAGGATCTCCACGCCTATCATCCGGATGTTCGCGTCTTCGAAGTTCACGGCGGCGACGACCGGTTGATCGGAGTCTTTCTGAGCGACAACTATGCGCGACCGACCAAGCGCGGCGGCGCATGGATGAGCGCGTATCGCTGGCAGTCGCGCGTCGACGGCGAAACCCTGCCGATCGTCGTCAACAACAACAATTTCGCCAAAGCTCCCGCCGGCGAGCCGACGCTCCTTTCGGCCGACGATGTGCGCACGCTGTTCCACGAATTCGGCCACGGCCTGCACGGGCTGCTGTCGAACGTGACCTACGAGCGATTGTCGGGCACTCACGTGCTGCGCGATTTCGTGGAGCTGCCTTCGCAGATCTTCGAGCATTGGGGGATCGAGCCCGCGGTTCTGAAGCGACATGCGCTGCACTACGCGACCAACGAACCGATCCCCGACGCGCTGATCGAGCGGCTGAACGACGCGCGGCGCTTCAACAAGGGCATCGACACCGTCGAGTACACGGCGTGCGCACTGGTGGACATGGCGCTGCACGCGCGGCCGGATGCCGGAGGCGTGGACATCAGCGAATTCGAGCGCACCGAGCTCGAGCGCATCGGCATGCCGGGCGACATCGTGCTCCGTCACCGGTTGCCGCATTTCGGGCACCTGTTCTCGGGCTCGAGCTATGCGGCGGGCTACTACGTCTACCAGTGGGCCGAGGTGCTCGACGCCGACGGATTCGACGCGTTCGTCGAGGCGGGCGATCCGTTCGATCCCGAGGTCGCGGCGCGGCTGCTGCGCTATGTGTACTCGTCGGGCGGCACGTTGCCACCGGTGGAGGCGTATCGGGCCTTTCGCGGTCGCGATCCGTCAGTGGGACCCTTGCTCGCCAAGATCGGACTGATCGAGGCCGGTCAGCCCGCCTGACGATAAGTCCGATTACTTCCCCCAGCGCAACGCCAGCGGCTGCAGTTCGCCGGCGAGTTCCAGCAATCCGGCGCGCGTTGCCGGGTGCAGCGCTTCCAGCGGATGCCGCACTGCATCGCTCTTGATGACGCCGCCGGCGGCCATCACCGTCTTGGTCGCGCGCAAGCCGCATTGCCGGTTCTCGTAGTTGATCAGCGGCAGGATGCGTGCGTACGCCGCGGCGGCATCCTTGCGCCGGCCTGCGCGGAAATGCTCCAGCACCGGCTTGATGAGATCGGGAAGCAAGGCGCTCGGCATCGTCCCGGTCGCGCCGGCGTCGAGGTCCGCCATCAGTGTGATCGACTCCTCGCCGTCGAAGGGTCCGGCGATCGCATCGCCGCCGGCTTCGATCAGACTGCGGAGCTTGCCGGCCGTACCCGGCATCTCGATCTTGAAATAGCGCACCGACGGGATCTCGCGTGCGAGCCGAACCAGGAACGGCACCGACAGGTTGACGCCGCTCAACGGCGCATCCTGCACCATGATCGGAATGGGCGCTGCCTCGGCCACGCGTGCAAAGTGCTGGAGGATGCCGTTTTCGTCGGCGCGCAATGCAGTGCCATGGTAGGGCGGCATCAGCATCAGCATGGCGGCACCGGCGGAGGCGGCGGCTCGCGCCCGCTCGGCGGCGATGCGCGTGCTGAAGTGGCTGCAG
>JBDTLY010000239.1:0-5604 GCA_039934535.1 Casimicrobiaceae bacterium
CGACTTATTGGTTGCCTTCCTTGAATTGACCGTGACACGGCCGCATATTAGCAATTCGCCATGGGCCGGCCGGCGGCCAACGGGGAACCCCAGCCGGTTTCTGCTACTCTAACGCTCTGCAAAGGTCCCGCGGGGACCGCTGATGGAGGGAACGATGGATCCCAAGTTCGAACCTGTGATGTCGGGCCGTTCGCCGACCCCGTTGTCGCCGAGCGCGTCGATGCCGGTCGTGGTCGACTCGAATCGCGTCCTGCGCAACACGTACTGGCTGCTGGCGCTTTCGCTGCTGCCGACCATCGCCGGCGCGTTCGTCGGAATGGAGCTCAATTTCATCGCCTTCTTCAAGGCGGCGCCGATCATGACGCCGCTGCTGATGCTGGCGGTGATGATCGGATCGCTGTGGGTCGTCACGCTGCTGCGCAACAGTGCGTGGGGCGTGGCCGCGCTGTTCGGATTCACGTTCATCGCCGGGCTGATGCTGACGCCGATCCTGACCGTCGCCGCGGGTTACAGCAACGGCGGGCAACTGGTCGCGTTGTCGGGCGGGTTGACGGCCGCGGTGTTCTTCGCGCTTGCCGCGTATGCGACGGTGTCGAAGCGCGACTTCAGCTTCCTCGGCAAGTTCCTGTTCGTCGGCGTCATACTGCTGCTGGTCGCGATGGTCGCGAACCTGTTCTTCCAGGTGCCGGCGGTTTCCCTCGCGCTGTCCGCGGTCGCGGTGCTGCTCTTTTCGATGTACCTGCTATACGACCTGAGCAACATCGTGCGCGGCGGCGAGACGAACTACGTCATGGCGACGATGAACCTGTTCCTCGACCTGTTCAATATCTTCATCAGCCTGCTCAACCTGCTGATGGCGTTCTCGGGCCAGCGGGACTGACGGTCGTTTCAAGGCGAAGAAAGGGCGGCTGCGGCCGCCCTTTTTCATTGGCGCTCGACCGAATCAGACGAAGTAATTGAGGATCGCGTCCAGGCCGCAATGGTTGATCGCGTACGTCGCCTGCGCGCGCACGAGCGGCTTCGCGTGGTAGGCGACCGAGAGGTCCGCGGCGCGGAGCATCGGCAGGTCGTTGGCGCCGTCGCCGATCGCAACGGCGATGCCGCCGCCCCTTGCGCAGCGCGCGCGCACTGCGGAAAGCCGCTCCGCCTTGGCCTGCGCATCGATGATCGGGCCATCGATGCGGCCGGTGAGTCTGCCGCCGGCGATCTCGATCGTGTTGGCAAGCGTTTCGTCGAGGCCGAGCCGGGCGCGCAGGCGTTCGGTGAAGAACGTGAAGCCTCCCGACACGAGCAGGATCGTCGCGCCGACGCCCTTGAAGCCGGCAATCATGCGTTCGGCGCCGGGCGACAGCTTCAGCCGCTCGTCGTAGACGCGCAGCAACGATTCCTCGGGCAGGCCGGCGAGCAGCGCGACCCGGCGTTCGAGGCTCTGCCGGAAGTCGATTTCGCCGCGCATCGCGGATGCGGTGATCGCGGCGACTTCGGGCTTGATCCCCGCGAGGTCGGCGATTTCGTCGATGCACTCGATCGTGATCAGTGTCGAGTCCATGTCCATCGCGACGACGCTGACGCGATCGCGGATCAGGTCAGGAGGAACGAAGGCGAAGTCGATGCGCGCGGCCGTGCAGAAATCGGCGATGCCCGCGCGCGACTGGATGCGCGCAAGGCGATACGCCTGCGGCCCGCCTTCGACCGCATGCACGGATTGCGACCCCACGAGCGCGGCGATCTGCGTCAGCTCGGCGGCGCCGACGACGGGCGCCTGAATGACGAGATCCACGGCGCCGGAGGGGGGTGCTTATCCGGCGCGCGGCTTGACGCGCTGCGCGCATTCCTTCGCGCGCGTTCGGGCCTCGCCGATGTCGTCCGCGGTCGCGAGCGCCACGCCCATCCGCCGCTTCTTGTAAGCCTCGGGCTTACCGAAGAGCCGCAAGTCGGAGCAGGGGACCGCCAGCGCATGCGCGACGTCGTCGAAGCGGATCCCGCGGGCGTCGAGGCCGCCGTAGATCACCGCGGAGGCGCCCGGCGCGATTTGGCGGACGTCCACCGGCAACCCGAGGATCGCGCGCGCGTGGAGCTCGAATTCGCTCTGCGCCTGCGTGCACATCGTCACCAGTCCCGTGTCGTGCGGGCGTGGGCTCACTTCGGAGAACCAGACGTCGTCGCCCTTGACGAAGAGCTCGACGCCGAAGATGCCGCGGCCGCCGAGCTCGCCTGTCACGCGGGCGGCGATTTCACGCGAGCGCGCAAGCGCGGCCGGCGACATCGGCTGCGGCTGCCACGACTCGACGTAGTCGCCGTTGACCTGCACGTGGCCGATCGGCGCGCAGAAATGGGTCTCGATGGCGCCGTCGGCGCCGGCGGCGCGGACGGTAAGCTGCGTGATCTCGTAGTCGAAGTCGATGAAGCCCTCGACGATCACGCGGCTGCCGCGGACGCGGCCGGCGCTTTCCGCGTACTGCCACGCCGGCGCGACCTCCGCCGGAGCGCGCACGAGCGACTGTCCCTTGCCCGACGACGACATCACGGGCTTGACCACGCACGGATAGCCGATACCAGGCGTCGTGTCGATCGCCGTCTGCAGTTCGGCGAGACTGTCGGCGAAGCGGTACGGCGACGTCGGCAGGCCGAGGTGCTCGGCGGCCAGACGGCGGATGCCTTCGCGGTTCATCGTGAGCTGCACCGCGCGCGCGGTCGGTATGACTTCCGCGATGCCTTCGCTCTCGATCGCCGCGAGCACCTCGGTCGCAATCGCCTCGATCTCGGGGACGATGAGGTGCGGGCGCTCCTGCTCGATCAGCCGCTTCAGTGCGGCGGCGTCGGTCATCGCGATGACGTGCGCGCGATGCGCGACCTGATGACCCGGCGCGTTGGCGTAGCGATCGACGGCGATGACTTCGACGCCGAGGCGCTGCAAAGCGATGACGACTTCCTTGCCGAGCTCGCCGCTGCCAAGCAGCATCACCTTGGTGGCGGAGGGAGACAATGGCGTGCCGATGTGCACCGGTTCTACCTCGCGACCTTCGGGCATCCTCAACTCCGGGATGTATCGCCCATTCTAGCAGCGACGCGCTTCGTTTGTTGCACCGCACACAAACGGCGATCAGCGGCGGGTCTTGCCCTTGGGCGGTCGTTTGCCGCCCGGGAGCGGTTCGCTGTAGGTCGGACGATTCGGCGGGGTGGCCGCCGCCTCCGCGTTCGCTGCCTCCTCGTCCAGCGTGAAGTCGATCTTGGTGGCCTCGAGATCGACGCGCGCGACCTTGACGCGGACGCGGCCGGCGAGCTGGAATACGCGCCCGGTGCGCTCGCCGATCATGGCGTGCCGGCCCGCGTCGAAGTGGAAGTAGTCGCGCCCGAGCTCGGTGACGTGCACAAGGCCGTCGATATTGAGATCGTCGAGCGTCACGAAGATCCCGAAGCTCGTCACGCCGCTGATGGTGCCGCCGAACGATTCGCCGACCTTGTCCTGCATGAAGTAGCACTTGAGCCAGTTCTCGACGTCGCGGGTCGCGTCGTCGGCCCGCCGCTCGGTGAACGAGCAGTGCTCGCCCAGCGCGGCCCATGACGATCCGGCCGGCTTGTACTCCGTCCCCGCGAGCACGGCCTTGATCGCGCGGTGGACGAGCAGGTCCGGATAGCGGCGGATCGGCGACGTGAAGTGCGCATACGCCTCGTACGAGAGCCCAAAGTGGCCGACGTTGTCTGGGCGGTAGCGCGCTTGCTGCAGCGAGCGCAGCAGCACCGTCTGCAAGAGCGCGTAGTCGGGCCGGTCCTTGATCTTCAGCAGCAGCTTGGCGTAGTCGGATGCCGTCGGGTCGGCGCCGCCGGGCAAGGACAGCGCGCAACTCCCAAGGAAGTCCCGCAGCACGGAGAGCTTCTCCGGCGTCGGGCCCTCGTGCACGCGATAGAGCGCCGGATGCTTGTGCCGCTCGAGGAACTGCGCGGTGCAGACGTTGGCGGCGAGCATGCATTCCTCGATCAGCTTGTGCGCGTCGTTGCGCACCACCGGCACGACGCGGACGATCTTCCCTTTGACGTCGAATTCGAGCTGCATCTCCGTCGAGTCGAAATCGATGGCGCCGCGGGCCTCTCTCGCCGCCCTGAGCGCGTGGTAGAGCGCGTAGAGGTTGGTCAAGTGCGGCAGCAGCGGCGCAGCTTCGCGTGGCGCCTTCTTCGGGTCGGACAGCCAGTCCCAGACCTGCGTGTACGTGAGGCGCGCGCGCGAATGCATGACTGCCGCGTAGAACTTGTAGCCCTCGATGACGCCGGTCGCGCTCACGTCCATTTCGCAGACCATGCACAGACGGTCCACGACGGGCTTCAGCGAGCAGAGCTCGTTCGACAGCGCCTCGGGGAGCATCGGGATCACGCGGCGCGGAAAATAGACGGAGGTGCCGCGCTCGCGCGCGTCGCGGTCGATCGCGTCGCCGTCGCGAACATAATGCGAGACGTCGGCGATCGCAACCATGAGCCGGAATCCCGCGCCCTTGCGCTCGCAATACACCGCGTCGTCGAAGTCTTTCGCCGTCTCGCCGTCGATGGTGACGAGCGGCAGGCCGGTGAGGTCGACGCGCCCCTTGAGCTCGGCGGGCCGCACATCCTTCGGCAATCGGTCCGCCTGTTTCGTCGCGGCGAGCGAGAATTCGTGCGGCAGGTCGTGCTTGCGCAGCGCGATCTCGATCTCCATGCCGGGATCCGTGTAGCTGCCCAGCACTTCGACGACGCGCACGATCGCCTCGCGCTGCGGTGAGGGCTGCTCGACGACCTCGACCACGACGACGTCGCCGGACTTCGCGCTGCCGAGCTCGCCTGGCGGCACCAGCAGGTCCTGGTTGATGCGCCGGTTCTCGGCGACGACGAACGCGATGCCGCGCTCCTCGTAGAGCCGGCCGACGATGGTCTTGTTGGCATGCTCGAGGACGTCGACGATTTCGCCTTCGGGCCGCCCGCGCCGGTCGGTGCCGATGCGCCGTGCGGTCGCGCGATCGCCGTGCAGCACCTTGTGCATCTCCTTCGGATCGAGGAACAGGTCGGCGCTGCCGTCGTCGGGCACGAGGAATCCGAAGCCGTCCGGGTGCCCCTGGACGGTGCCGGTGACAAGCGCCAGCTTGGCGGCCACGCAGAGGTCGCCCTTGCGGTTCGCCATCAGCTGGCCGTCGCGCTGCATCGCTTCGATGCGGCCCTGGAACGCCTCGCGCGCGCGCCGGTCGACGGCCATGGCGCGGATGAGTTCCGCGGGCGGCAGGGGCACGCCCGCTTCCTTCAGGGCGTCGAGAATGGCGCCGCGAGACGGCAGCAGGGCCGGGTCGATGTCCGCGTCACGGCGGCGAGCATCGGTTGTGACGGTGGCCGCACGCGGCGTGCGATGCGAATCGTCGGCGCGATCGCGCGGGCGCGTGGCGGACGGCGCCTTGGGTTTGGCTGCGCGAGGCGTTTTGGAGGTGCGGGGTTTCTTTGACAAGGATGGAGGCCAAAAGTAGAATTACGGGTTGCGGTCGCCCAGGTGGCGGAATTGGTAGACGCACTAGGTTCAGGTCCTAGCGGTGGCGACACTGTGGGGGTTCGAGTCCCTTCCTGGGCACCATTCCAGTATCCAACGAAGTC
>JBDTLY010000240.1:0-5600 GCA_039934535.1 Casimicrobiaceae bacterium
TCTTGTTGAGCCCGGCCGCCGCGTAGTCCTTGACGAACTTGACCGCGCCGCCGCCCGCGAAGAATGCGTAGACGACGTCCGGCTTGAGCGCGGCGATCTCGGTCAGCAGCGGCTGGAACTCGACCTGCGGGAACGGGAGGAACAGCTCCTTCACCACCTTGCCGCCGCCCGCCTCGAAGGTTTCCTTGAAGCCGCCGGTCGACTCCTCGCCCGCCGCGTATTTCCACGTGATCGTGACGGCGGTCTTTTTCTTCTGATCGGCCATCACCTTGCCCATCGCGATGCCCAGCTGCGAATTCGAGAACGACGACCGGAACACGTTGGCGGCGCACAGCGGTCCCGTGATGTCGTCGGCGCCGGCGTTCGGAATGATGAGCAGCGTGTTGTTGTCGCGCGCCACCTTCGCCATCGCGAGCGCCACGCCCGAGTGCACCGTCCCGACCATGACGTCGACGTTGTCGCGCTTGATCAGCTTGTTCGCGTTCTCGGGCGCCTTCGCCGGATCGGACTCGTCGTCGACGACGAAGTACTCGATTTCGCGGCCGCCAACCTTGCCGCCGTTCTCCTCGATCGCGAGCTTGAACCCGTTCGTGATCGCGTTGCCGAGGGCCGCGAACGTGCCGGTGTAGGGCAGCATCAGCCCGACCTTCAGCTTGCCTTGCTGCTGCGACAGCGCCGGACTTGCCGCGACCAGCGCGCCGGCCGCCATGACGGCGGCGGCGATCGCGCCGATGCGGCGCAGGGACCCGATTCGATTCATGACCTTCTCCTCCATTGACTTGCCGTTGTTCGGGCGGGCTGCGTGACTTCGCGCACCGCCGTCGAAATTCACGCCGCCCTTGCGCGCAGCTTGAAACGCTGGATTTTACCTGTTGCCGTCTTCGGCAGCTCGTCGATGAACTCGATCCAGCGCGGATATTTCCAGGGCGCGAGCTGCGTCTTGACGTGCTGGCGCAGCTCCTCCGCCAGCGCTTCGCTGCCCTGCTTGCCGCCTTTCAGCACCACGTACGCGACGGGCTTGGTGAGATGCTCGTCGTCCTCCTTGCCGATCACCGCCGCCTCGAGCACCGCCGGGTGCGTGATCAGCGCCGACTCGACCTCAATCGGCGAAACGTAGATCCCGCCGACCTTCAGCATGTCGTCGCTGCGGCCCGAATAGACATAGTAGCCGTTGGCGTCGATCGAGTACTTGTCGCCGCTCCTTGTCCACGACCCCTGGAATGTCGCGCGAGTCTTCTCCCTGTTGTTCCAGTATCCGGTCGCCGCGGTCGGACCGTTGATCTGCAGCTCGCCTATCTCGCCCGGCGGCGCCGGCAGGCCGTCGTCGCCGAGGATGCGCAGCTCGTAACCGGGCACGGGCGAGCCGCTCGTGCCGTAGTGCACGTCGCCCGGGCGGTTCGACAGGTAGATGTGCAGCATCTCGGTCGAGCCCAGGCCGTCGAGGATCTCGACGCCGAAGCGCTCGGTCCAGCGCCGTCCGATATCGGCGGGCAGCGCCTCGCCTGCCGACGCGCAGCGGCGCAGCTGCAGCGCGCCGCGCTTCGGCAAATCCGGGCTCGCGAGCAGCGCGGCGAAGAGCGTGGGCACGCCATGGAAAATCGTCGGCTGGTGCTTCGAGAGCCGGGCGAACACTGCCTGAGGCGTGGGCCGCTCCGCCATCAGGATCGCGGTCGCCCCGACCGCGAGCGGGAAGGTCAGGCCGTTGCCGAGACCGTAGGCGAAGAAGAGCTTCGCCGCCGAGAAAACGATGTCGTCCTCGCGAATGCCGAGGATCGGCTTCGCGTAAAGCTCCGCGGTCTGGATCAGGCTCGACTGGATGTGCACGGTGCCCTTCGGCGCGCCGGTGGAGCCGGACGAGTAGAGCCAGAAGCACGTGTCGTCGCACGTCGTCTCCGCCGGTGCGAACGACTTGCCGGCCGCAGCCATGAGCTTCGCGAGCGAGTGATGGGCACTCTCGCCACCTCCGGAAACAATGACGTGCGCCAGGTGCGGCAGCGTGCCGACGAGCGGCGCGAACGCCGGCAGGAGCGGCGCCGACACGACGAGCGCGCGGGCGCGGCTGTCGCGCAGCATGTACTCGTAGTCCTTCGTCGTGAGCAGCGTGTTGCCCGCGACCGGCACGATGCCGGCCTTGATGCAGCCCAGGAACACCGCGGGAAAATCGATGGTGTCGTGGAGGCACAGCAGCACCCGCTGCTCCGGCGCAAGGCCGAGGCCGACGAGCGCGTTCGCGCAGCGATTCACGCGCTCCGCGAGGTCGCCGAATGTATACGCGCCGTGGTCGTCGATAAACGCCGTCTTGCCCGCGCGCCCCGCGGCGAGGTTGCGCTCGATCAGGTCGTGCGCGGCGTTGTAGTCGCGCGGGATCTCCACCCGAGGCGGGGTCAGGCGATGGTCGGCCTTGCTGAGCGATGCCACCGTGCTCTCCTCCTGCTCCTCGCGAGTGGCCGCACTTTAGATCATGTTATTTTTTCAGTCAAGCACAATACAGCATGCTTCTGTTCCCCCGGATCCCGCCATGCTGACGACGGTCTCATCAAGTTCGTTGAATTTCCCTCTATGCGTCGTAGCTTTCTCGTCGATTATAAAGTTCTTGACGGTCTCAATTTTCATGCATTATATTGCCTGTCGCGTTCCAGCGCCCCTCACAGACCGCCATGACCCCCGCAGAATCTCGCGAAGCCGCCGTGCCGGCGGACACCCCCTCGCACGCCGACGACGCGGAATTCCTGGTGGCGATGGGGCGGCACGTGCGCGAGGCGCGCGAGCGGCGCGGCATGGCACGCAAGGCGCTGTCGCAAAGCGCGGGCGTCTCCGAGCGGTATCTCGCGCAGCTCGAAGCAGGCGAAGGCAATGCGTCGGTGCTCCTTCTGCGCAGCGTCGCCCGTGCGCTCGGCATGCGCGTCACGGAGTTGCTCGACCCGCGCGAGAACTCCGTCGAGCAGCGCCTGATCCGGCGCTTCCTCGACCGGCTGCCCGAGCATCGCCTCGAGGACGTCGTGTTCCGGCTGATGCGCGACTTCGGCCACGAGGAGACGACGCGCAAAAACAGGATCGCGCTGATCGGATTGCGCGGCGCCGGCAAGACGACGCTCGGCAGCGCGCTCGCGAAGAGCTTGGACTGCGACTTCGTCGAGCTCGACCGCGAGATCGAGCGCGAGGCCGGGATCAGCCTGTCCGAGGTGTTCCTTCTCTACGGGCAGGTCGGCTACCGGCGCATCGAGCGCCGCTGCCTCGACCGGATGATCGCGACGCACGCGGCGATGGTGATGACGGTCGGTGGCGGCATCGTGTCCGAGCCGGAGACGTTCAACGCCCTGCTGCAGAACTGCTTCACGGTCTGGGTGCGGGCAACGCCCGACGAGCACATGGCGCGCGTCGTCGCCCAGGGCGATTTCCGGCCGATGCAGGGAAATGCCGAGGCGATGGACGATCTGAAGAAGATCCTCGCCGCCCGCGAGCCGCTGTACCGCAAGGCCGACATGACGCTCGACACCGCGGGCGAGCGTCCCGAGCAGAGCTTGCACCGGTTGCGCGAGGCCGTCGCGGCCTGACGCGATCAAGGAGGGGTAAATGGCAACTGAGATGGCAACCGGGATGGGAACGGATGTGGGAACGGCAGCCATTGCGCGCGACGGAGAGACGGCGCGCAAATCCTGGGTCACCTACGACACGCATCCCGACCGCTATGCGCATTGGAAGCTCTCGTTCGACGGGCAGGTCGCCACACTTGCGCTCGGCATCGACGAGAACCGAGGGATCCGCCCCGGTTACAAGCTGAAGCTCAACTCCTACGACCTGGGAGTGGACATCGAGCTCGCCGACGCGCTGCAGCGGATCCGCTTCGAGCATCCCGAAGTCGGCAGCGTCGTCGTCACGTCGAGCCGCGAGCGCATCTTCTGCTCGGGCGCGAACATCTTCATGCTCGGGCTTTCGTCGCATGCGTGGAAAGTCAACTTCTGCAAATTCACGAACGAGACGCGCAACGGCATCGAGGATTCGAGCCGCCACTCGGGACTCAGGTTCGTCGCGGCGTGCAACGGGACGACCGCGGGTGGCGGTTACGAGCTGGCCCTCGCCTGCGATGAAATCCTCCTGCTCGACGATCGCTCGTCGGCCGTCAGCCTGCCGGAAGTGCCGCTGCTGGGCGTGCTGCCGGGCACGGGCGGCCTCACGCGCGTGACCGACAAGCGCCACGTGCGCCGCGACCACGCCGACATCTTCTGCACGCTGGTCGAAGGCGTGCGCGCGCCGCGCGCGAAGGAGTGGCGGCTGATCGACGACTACGCGAAACCGCAGCAGTTCGCGGCGAAAGTCCGCGAGCGCGCGTCGGTGCTAGCCGCGCAGAGCGACCGGCCCCGGGACGCGAAAGGCGTCGCGCTTCCGCCGCTCGTTCGCACGATCGACGACGCGGGGATCCATTACGGGAACGTCGATGTGCGCTTCGACCGCAAGGCGCGCAGCGCGACGATCACGGTGGCCGCGCCGGCGTCGGCGCCGCCGGACAACCTCGACGCGATCCGCGCGCAGGGCGCCGCGTGGTGGCCGTTGGCAATGGCGCGTGAACTCGACGACGCGATCCTGCACCTGCGCACCAACGAGCCGGAGCTTGGAACCTGGATCCTCAAGACAACGGGCGAGCCGGCGCATGTCCTCGCTGTCGATGCGGCACTCGATCGATTCGCAGCGGACTGGTTCGTCCGCGAAACGATCGGCATGCTTCGCCGCACGCTCGCGCGGCTCGACGTCACGTCGCGCACGCTCTACGCGCTGATCGGGCCTGGATCGTGCTTCGCGGGCACGCTGCTCGAACTCGCGCTCGCCGCCGACCGCAGCTACATGCTCGCGCTGCCCGGCGATGCGGCCAAGGCGCCGAAGGTCGCGCTGTCGGCTCTGAATTTCGGCGCGTATCCGATGGTCAACGGCATGCCGCGCCTCGCCGCGCGCTTCTACAACGAGGACGCGCCGATGGCCGATGCGAAAGCGGCGGTGGGTCGCGCACTCGGCGCGGCGGAAGCACTGGCGCTCGGCCTCGTCACGTCCGCCCCCGACGATCTCGACTGGGCCGACGAGGTTCGCATTGCGCTCGAGGAGCGCGCGAGCCTGTCGCCGGACGCGCTGACCGGCATGGAGGCGAACCTGCGCTTCGGCGTGACCGAGACGATGGAAACGCGCGTCTTCGGCCGCCTCTCCGCGTGGCAGAACTGGATTTTCATCCGCCCGAACGCGGTCGGCGAAGCGGGCGCGCTCAAGATTTTCGGGACCGGCAGCAAGGCGAAATTCAATTGGGAGCGGGTCTAGTCGTCGTCCCCACGGACGTGGGGACCCAGAGTCGTTTGTGCAAGTCACTGGATTCCAGCCTGCGCGGGAATGACGGAAATATCAAATTCAAGTGGAGTATCCGATGAGCATCGACTACAGCGAGAAGATCCCCAACAACGTGGACCTCGCGGGCAACAAGACGTTGCAGCGCGCGCTCGAGCAGTGGCAGCCCGGGTTCCTCAACTGGTGGGGCGACATGGGGCCGGACGGGACGTCGAACACGGACGTCTACCTGCGCACGGCGATCAGCGTCGAGCCGAAGGGCTGGGCGCACTTCG
>JBDTLY010000241.1:0-5572 GCA_039934535.1 Casimicrobiaceae bacterium
CCCGAGGTCGCCGCGGTATTCGCGCGCCCACATGTTGAACGCGAACACCTGCGAGTCGCGCAGGCGCGGGCCTACGGCCTGGCAGGCTTGAAGGTATTCGTGCGCCATCGTGCCAAGCGGCGTCAGGCCGTGGCGCCGCGCGAGGTCGACGTTGCTCGTCCCGACGAATTTCGCGCCGATGCCTTCCTGCAGCGTCTGCACCACCTCTTCCTGCCATGACCTCGAGAACCGCCGCCGCGTGCCGTAGTCGGCAATGCGGAATTCGGGATCGGCGACACCGTTGATCAGCCCGATCTTGGCCGCGAGGCGCCGGCGCCCGTCCTCCAGCGTCGCGTCGGGCCGCGTGTTGCGGAAATAGACTTCGCTCACGATCGCGAGCACGGGCACCTCGAACAGGATCGTGTGCAGCCACGGCCCGCGGATCGAAATGTCTATTTCGCTCGATCCCGCGATCGGCTCGATCGTGATGAACCGCTCGTCCAGCTGGAACAGGCCAAGAAGGTCGACGAAGTCGCTCTTCATGAACCGCCAGCCGCGCAGGTAGTCGAGCTCCTCCTTGCGGAAGCGCACGCCGCAAAGCGCGCGCACCTCGTCGCGGATCTCATCGACGTAGGGCGTCAGGTCCACGCCTTCGCTGCGGCACTTGAACCGGTATTCGACCTGCGCGCCCGGAAAGTGATGCAGGACCACCTGCATCATCGTGAACTTGTAGAGGTCGGTGTCGAGAAGCGACTGGATGATCATGCCGGTGGGCGTGGAGTTTCGCGGATGTTACCCGTTCGCGCCGGGAGCGGCCACGTCCGTCGCGACGCCGGCGGGCAAGCCGCCGTCCACGATCCGGATGCGGCTCGCGAGCCAGATAGCGACAATCGTCGCAACGGCCGCGATCCAGCCGACGACGCCGTAGTGCGTGAGCGTGCCGTCGGGCGCCCGGCCGATAATGAGGCCGGCGGTCATCGCGGCGAGCCCCGCGCCCAGTTGCTGGATCGACGCATTGAAACTCATGAACGAGCCGCGCAGCCGCGGCTCGGCGCTGCTCGAGATCAGCGCCATGCCGGGTCCGAAGCGGCCGGTGACGAGCACGAAGAACAGCACCGCGAACGCCACGACCACGGCGAGCGAAACGGGTCCGAGATGCGTCGTGATGAGGATCGGGACGATCGACAGCACGCCCACGATGCCGAACACGCGCTTCTTGCCGAAGTGATCGGCGAGCCGGCCGATGAGCGGCGAGGTGACGAGCGTCGCGAGGCCGCCCGCGAAATACATGATCGGGAGGTCGACTTCCGCGAGCCCGACGTTGGCGACGTTGTACGGCGCGATGAACGGAATCACGGTGAAGCCCGCGAACATCAACACGACCGTGAAGGCGAAGGCCCGCAGGTGATTCGGCACGCCGAAGATCGCGCGTAGCTGCTCGACCGGGTGGCGCCGCACCGCGTGCGCGAGATGCCCGGTAATCGGCGGGAGCAGCCGCGACGAGACGACCGCGACGGCGACGCTCAACACGGCCAGCGCGATGAATGGCACCCGCCACGTCGAATGCGCGGCGATCCACAAGCCGGCCGGTAAGCCGGCGACCGCGGCGAGCGAGAACGCCGTGGCCACGATGCCGGTGGCCGTCGCGCGGCGCGCGAACGGGACCAGGTCCGCGACGATCGCGAGCACGAGCCCGCCGATCACCCCGCCGAACGCGCCGGCGACGATTCGCGCGGCAAGCAACAGAGCGTAATTCGGCGCGAGCCCGCACAGCGCGGTCGCGACGATGAACCCGCCATAGAGGACGAGCAGCACGCGCTTGTGGTCGAAGCGATCGATCCAGAACGCGGCGACGAAGCCGCTGGCGGCGGCGGCGAACGTGTACGCGGAGACGAGCAGGCCGAACTGGCTGGGGCCGACCTCGAAGATCCGCATGAGCTGCGGGCCGAGCGGCATCATGATCATGAAATCGACGATGTGCGTGAACTGCACCGCCGCGAGCGTAAGCAGCAGCGCAAGTTCGCCGGCCACGGGGCGCTTCGGATCGGGCGGCGATGGCCGCGGAGTGCCGGAATCGGGCAAAGCGAAAGCGTCCATCGACCGCGAGGCCGACCAATATAGCACGCACCCCTCCATGCCCGGGTCGCCCCCGGTAGCGCCGGGGCCTCGGTACGGATATCATCGGGCGGCCCCTTCCTGGTGCAAATCCATGCTCGTCAATTGCGTCGCGTATCAGCACGGCCGCAAGCTCGGTGACATCCACGTCGAGGACATCAGCGAATACGTGTCCCGGCCGGATTGCTTCGTCTGGGTCGCGCTGTTCGAGCCGGGCGATGCCGAACTCGACCAGATGAAGGAGGAGTTCGGGCTGCATCCCCTGGCCGTCGAGGACGCGCGCAAAGGGCACCAGCGCCCGAAACTCGAGGAATTCGAGGACTCGCTGTTCGCCGTGCTGCAGACGGTCGAACACGCGCCCGCGGGCAGCGACGAACCGCTGCGGCTCGGCGAGGTCGCGATATTCGTTGGGTCGAACTACATCCTGTCGGTGCGATTGCGTACGGAAAAGGGATTCGGCGAAGTCCGCGCGCGGACCGAGCGCGAACCCGACCTGCTTCGCCACGGCTCCGGCTATGTGTTCTACGCGCTTGCCGACACGATCGTGGATCGCTACTTTCCCGTGCTCGACGCCCTCGAATCGGACCTGGAAAAGATCGAGGAGCAGATCTTCGTGCGCAATTCCGCGCGCTCGAATATCGAAGCACTGTACGCGCTGAAGCAGCAGCTCATGATCCTGAAGCACGTGGTCGACCCCTCGATCGAGGTCATCGGCAAGCTCTACGGCGGCCGCGTGCCCCAGGTCTGCACGGGATTGCAGGAATATTTCCGCGATGTCTACGACCACCTCACCCGCATCCACGCGTCGATCGAGGCGATCCGCGAAATGCTCTCCACGGCCATCCAGGTCAACCTCGGCATGATCAGCCTGAGCGAGACCGAGGTCACGAAAAAACTGGCGGGCTGGGCGGCGCTCATTGCCGTACCGACGTTGATTGCCGGCGTTTACGGCATGAATTTCAAAAACATGCCGGAATTGGAGTGGTACTACGGGTACCACATCTCCATCGCGCTGATGCTCGGCATCGACGCTGGCCTCTTCATGTGGTTCAGGAAGATTCGCTGGCTTTAGCGCCGCCCGGTCAGTGCCGATGCGGCGTATGACCACTCTCGTCGCGCGCGACCGGCGCAAGCGGGATCACCCGTCCGTTCGGCGGCGGCAGCGGCCATGACGGCTGCAGCGTCACATGCTCGATGCCAAAATCCGCGTTCAGCAGCCGTTGCGCTGACGCGAGCACGCGGGGCCACGCCAGGCCGTCGTCGAGCGTCACATGCGCGGAGAGCGCGACGCAGTCCGCGCTCATGTTCCACACGTGCAGGTCGTGGACGCCGGTGACGCCAGGCATCGCCGCGAGCGCCTGCCCGATGGCGTCGTAGGACAGGTGCGGGGGCACCTGCTCCATCAGCACGCCGCCTGATTGCCGCAGCAGCAGGTACGTCGAGCGCAGGATCAGCAGCGCGACCACCAGCGACAGGATCGGGTCGATCGGCATCCATCCTGTCCAGTAGATGACGGCGCCCGCCACCAGCGCGGCGACGGACCCCAGCAAATCGCCAAACACATGCAGCAGCGCGCCGCGCGCGTTGATGCCGTTCCCCGAACGCGAAAGCATGTACGCGACGACAATGTTGATCGCGAGTCCGCCCGCCGCGACCACCATGACGACCGGCCCCGACACCGGTTCCGGCGCAAGCAGGCGGCGCACGGCCTCCACGGCGATCCAGACGATCAGCGCGAGCATGGCGAGCGCATTGACAAAGGCCGCGAGGACCTCCGCGCGCGCATAGCCGTAGGATGCGCGTTGCGATGCCGGCCGCTTCGCGATCACGATGGCGATCAGCGCGACGACGAACGACATGGCGTCGGTCACCATGTGGCCCGCGTCCGAAATGAGCGCGAGCGAGCCGGCGAGCCAGCCGCCGGCCGCCTCGACGATCGCGAATCCCGCCGTGAGGGCGAGCGCGATCCACAGCGCGCGCGTCGTCGCGGCGCCATGCGCGTGGCTGTGCGGCGCTTCCGGGTGCGGTGCGGAGGACGTTGACGATTGAGTCATGGCGGGGCAGGCGGTTCCCGCCATTGTCGGTCCGCTTTGGCGCGACCGCAATCGAAGCGCTACATCTGACGGAACAAGTGCGCGTAGGCACGGCTCACGGAAAGTGCCTCCGCCCGCCCCTTGAGCTTTACCTTCACGCGACCGGCAAGATCGCGCGTGGTCGCCGACACGTGGGCCACGTTGACGATCGTGCCGCGATGAATCTGCCAGAATCGATCCGGATCGAGCTGCGCGAGCAATTCCTTGAGCGGCGTGCGAATCAGCAATTCGCCGTCGCCGGTGAACACACTCGTGTACTTGTCGTTCGCTTCGAAATAGCAGACGTCGTTAACGCTGATCAAGCGCACCTGCGAGCCGACCGCGGCGCGGATCCACGCGAGGCGCTCGCCCGGCGCGCCTCCGGCGGCCAGCGGCGGGAGGTGCTGGCGCAGCAGCGCGAGTGCCTCGGCGATTCCAGACGCCATCGTCGGCGGAGGCGGCAGCGTCACGCGTTCCTTCAGCCTCGCCACGGTCGCCGCGAGCCGCTCGTCGCCGACCGGCTTCAGCAGGTAGTCGACCGCCGATCGCTCGAAGGCCTCGACCGCGTGCTGGTCGAACGCGGTGACGAACACGACGTGCACACCCGCGAGGTCGCGCGCGACGTCGAGACCCGAAATTCCCGGCATCCGGATGTCGAGAAATGCGATGTCAGGATCCTCCTCCGCAATGAGTGCCTTGGCCTCGGGCCCGTTCGCTGCGACGCCCGCGATCTCGAGCTCGGGCCACAGGACGGCGAGACGCTCGCACAAATAGCGCGACAGATTCGGCTCGTCGTCGGCGACGACGGCGCGCGGCGCGCTGGTGTTTGGAGCATTCATTCGGACTCGGAAAGCGGCAGCCGGAGCGTGATCCGGGACCCGGATGGCGCATTGTCCTCGATGACGATCGACGCCGCGCCGCCGTAGATCGAGGCAAGGCGCGCGCGCAGGTTGGCGAGCCCGAGGCCACTGCCCTTCGCCGGCGTCGCCTTCTTTGCCGCGAACCCGACGCCGTCGTCGACGACCGTGAGCTCGAGCATTTCGCCGATGCGTCGGGCCGCCACGGCAACCGAGCCGCCGCCGACCTTCGGCTCCAGCCCGTGGCGAATCGCGTTCTCGACGAGCGGCTGCAGCAGCAACGGCGGCACCGCGACGCCGGCCAGCGCCGGAGGCACGTCGACGCGGAAGGCGAGCCGGCCCCCCATGCGCAAGGCGATCAGCTCGAGATAGGCGCGCAGATGCTCGACCTGCGAGGCGAGCGTCGCGTTTGCTGTCCCCGCCGCCGCGGCCGCGCTGCGCAATAACGCGATCAAGCGCTCGATCATCGCCTTGGCCGTCGCCGGCTCGGTGTCGATCAGGCTCACAACGTTGGCAAGGGTGGTGTAGAGAAAGTGCGGCTCGACCTGC
>JBDTLY010000242.1:0-5565 GCA_039934535.1 Casimicrobiaceae bacterium
GGTCGGCTCGTTCGTCCCCCCGCGGCTGCTGCCGCAGCTTGCCGACACCGCCGAGTTGGTTGCTTTCGCGAAGACGCTGCCGGGACTTTTCACATCCGTGCTCGTCCCGAATCTCAAGGGCGCGGAAAGGGCGATCGAAAGTGATGCCGACCTGATGCTCGTGCCGCTGTCGGCGAGCCACGCGCACAGCCTCGCCAACCTGCGCCGGACGCCCGACGAAGTCGTGCAGGAGATCCGGCGCATCCGCGCCGCGCGTGATGCGGCCGGTTCGCATTGCCTGCTCGAAGTCGGCCTCAGCACGGCGTTCGGGTGCACGATCCAGGGCCGTGTTGAGCCGTCCGAAGTGCTGCGGCTTATCCAGGCTGTTCTCGACGCGGGCGTGGATCGCGTCGGCCTTGCCGATACCGTTGGCTACGCTGATCCGGCGACGGTGCAGGATCTATTCACGCGCGCGCTCGCGGTCGCCGGCGACCGACTCACGTGCGGCCATTTCCACGACACACGCGGGCTCGGCATGGCGAACGTGTTCGCCGCATGGCAATTGGGCATCAGGCGTTTCGATGCATGCTTGGCCGGCATCGGCGGCTGCCCGCACGCGCCGGGCGCCAGCGGCAATGTCACCACCGAGGACGTCGTCTACATGTTCGCGAGCATGGGCGTTCCGACCGGCCAGGATTTCGACGCGCTGATCGCGTTGCGCGCGAAGGTGGCGGAATGGCTCGACGGCGAAACGCTGCACGGAACGCTGTGGCGCGCGAATCTGCCGAAGACGATGCGCGCGACGACGTGACCGGAATGGCCACTACCGCTTCGAACGCGCCGCCGCAACCGCTCGCCGGCCTGCGGGTCGTCGAGTTCACGCACATGGTCATGGGCCCGACGTGCGGAATGATGCTCGCCGACATGGGCGCCGAAGTGATCAAGGTCGAGCCGATCGATGGTGATCGCACGCGCCGCCTGCTGGGTGCTGGCGCCGGCTTCTTCCCGATGTTCAACCGCAACAAGAAAAGCATCGCGGTCGATCTTCACCGGCCAGCCGGCGCGGAAGTTGCGCGCAAGCTGGCCGCGAGCGCCGATGTCGTCGCCGAGAACTTCAAGCCCGGCACGATGGGCAAGTACGGCCTCGACTATGGCACCTTGTCGAAGGTCAATCCACGGCTCATCTACGTCAGCCACAAGGGTTTCCTGCCCGGACCCTACGACAATCGCACCGCGCTGGACGAAGTCGTGCAGATGATGGGCGGCCTCGCGTACATGACCGGACGTCCCGGCGATCCGCTGCGTGCCGGCACCAGCATCAACGACATCATGGGCGGCCTCTTCGGCGCGATCGGCACGCTGGGTGCGCTGATCCAGCGCGGCGTCACGGGACGAGGCATGGAAGTGCAGTCGGCGCTGTTCGAAAACAACGTCTTCCTCGTCGGCCAGCACATGTTGCAATACGCGATGACCGGCAAGGCGCCGGCGCCGATGCCCGCGCGCGACAATCCGTGGGCAGTGTACGACGTGTTCACGGTCAAGGATGGCGAGCAGATCTTCCTCGCGGCGGTCAGCGACCCGCAGTGGGTGACGTTCTGCGACGCGCTCGGATTCGACGATCTCAAAGCCGACGCGACGCTCGCCACCAACAACCTTCGGGTGGAGCGGCGTCCGGCGCTGCTGGTGACCCTCCGCAAGCGCCTCGCCGGACGCAGCGCTGACGAGCTTGCCGCGCTGTTCGAGCGCGTCGGTCTGCCGTTCGCCCCGATCCGGCGGCCGGAGGATCTGTACGATGACCCACACCTCAAGGCCACGGGCGGACTTGCCGACGTGCGGCTGCCCGATGGCGAACGCGCGGGGCAGATGGTCAAGACCACGCTGTTTCCGCTCACGATGGAAGGCGAGCGCCTCGGCGTGAGGATACATCCGCCGCGCCTGGGCGAGCACACGCGCGAGTTGATGCGCGCACTCGGCTACGAAGCGGCGGAGATCGACGCGCTGCTGCAGCAACATGCGATCGCCTGATGAGCCGCATTTTCCGGAGAAACCCATGACTCGACGCCTGCTTCACTTCGTGCTACTCGTTGCCGCGCTCGCGGCGTCCGTATTTCTCGGCTCCGCCTTCGCGCAAATGGGGGAGCGCCCTGTCAAATTCATACTTCCCGTGGCGACGGCCTCCGGCGTGGACACGATCACCCGTGCCGCACAGCCCGCGCTGACGAAAGCGTTGAACGCCCCCATCGTCGTCGACAACCAGCCGGGCGCGGGCGGCATCGTCGGAACGTCTGCGCTCGTGAAATCGGCGCCCGACGGCTACACGCTGTCGATCGTGTCGAACAACCACGTCATCTACCCAAGCGTGTACAAGTCGGTGCCGTTCGACCCGATTGCCGACATCACGCCGATCGCGGTGATCGGCTCGACGCCGATCGTGCTCGTCGTCAACGCCAAGGTGCCGGCGAAGAACGCGCAGGAGCTGATCGCGCTGCTCAAGGCCAATCCCGGCAAATACAACTACGGCTCCTCCGGCAACGGGACGATCCTGCACCTCGCGGCGGCGATGTTCTTCGACGAGGCGGGCGTGACGGCGACGCACGTGCCCTACAAGGGCGTCGGCCCGATGCTGACGGACCTGATCGGCGGACAGGTCGAGATCGGGGCGCTGTCGCTTCCATCGATCCAGCAGCATCTGAAGAGCGGCAGCTTGCGCGCGATCGGCACCGGCACCGCGCAACGCCTGGCAGCGGCGCCGGAGATTCCGACGATGACGGAGCAGGGACTGCCGAATTACCTGGTCGAGGGATGGTTCGCCGTCATCGGTCCCGCGAAAATGGCGCCGGCCGACGTGAAACGCATCCGCGACGCATTCGCAGCTGCCTTCGCCACGCCCGAAGTGACCGAAGCGATGGCGAAGCAGGGCAACACGATCAACGTGAGCACGACCGAGTACGCCAACCAGTTCTTCCGCGGCGAGCTCGCGAAGTACGCCAAGCTCGTGAAGAAGACCGGCATCGAATTGCAATAGGCAGGCGTCGCTACGCCGCCGCGATCAACCGTGCCGCGCGCGCCTGCAACAGTCGATTGAGGAGGCTGGCCGGCCGCTGGGCGGCGCGCTCCGCCGTCAGTGCGCGAGCGAGCCGGTCCTGGCGCGCCCGCAGAGCCGCCTCGGTCAACGTGAGGTGGATAAGATCGCATTGAGCGAGGCTGCCGCCGCAACGGTGCGCGAGATGGCGAACATGATTGAGGCGCTCGACGCAGCGCGCGAAATCCTTGCGGACGAAAGCGACCAGAGCTTCGCATACCGGTTCGGCGAGCCCTTCGTCGGGAGGCAACGCCGGTTTCGCCCGCGTAGCGGCGACATGTATCGAATCGAGCACCCGCATCGCCGCTTCGTCGCGTCCCGCGACGGCGAACGCCATCAACGCGTGCACCGCCTGGAACGTCGGCGCCTGCGGCCGCATGCGAGCCTCCCAGCGATCGGCAAGGACGCGCCAGCGATCACCGAGGTCAACGTTGCGCAACCCGAGGCGCCACAGCAACGCCGAGGCGTCGACCAACGCGGCGCCGTTCGTGGCGTGTCCGGGCGCGAGGCGCGAATCGTAGGTCGCAAGCGCGGAATGCGCATCGTCTATCTCGAGCTGAAACACGCCGCGGTGCCACGCGAGGTGAACGCTGAACCCGGTCCCTTCGGCCCACGACGATTCGGTCGCGGCGAGCCATGCGAGGCCGTCGCGAGGGCGTCCCTGCATCTCCATCACGTGGGCCACGACATGGATGGCGCCGGGGTGTCCTGGCGCGAAGGCGAGCGCGCGGCGTGCGGTGGCTTCGGCGCGACGGCGCTGGCCGTTCTCTTCGAGACCGAAGGCGTACATCGCGAGCACGCTGGCGTAACCCGGAACCGTTGCGTCCCATTCTGCCAGCACCTGCGCCACGCGATCGCGCAGCATCCGCCGTCGGCCGAGTCGGAAGTCGAGCGCGTGCGCAACGGTGAGCGCGAGGATGTCGCGCGGCCAGTCGACGACAATCGCGCCGTAGTGCTCGAGCGCGCGCATGGGATGACCCTCGAGCGCGATGCGAGCGGCGGCTGCGTGGCGCCGTTCGCGTTCGGAGGCCGTTGGTCCCGCGGATTCGATGGCGGAGATGCTCGCGGCGAGCGCATCGTTCATGGACGCGCCGCCGCTCAATGCTGCCAGCCCGGCGCGCAGGCAGTGGCCGGGAATGCATGAGGGATCGTCGGCGAGCAGGCGCTCGACCTCGGCGAGCGGATCGCCGCAATGCGTGTGGAGCATCGTGAGCGCACGCTCGTAGCGCTCGTGC
Organism: Casimicrobiaceae bacterium; assembly: GCA_039934535.1. Classification (GTDB taxonomy): domain Bacteria; phylum Pseudomonadota; class Gammaproteobacteria; order Burkholderiales; family Casimicrobiaceae; genus CAIWHR01. The sequence continues at coordinate 4,297 of JBDTLY010000242.1, forward strand.
GAGGACGACGCGGCGTCGATCGGTTGCAATTTCAAGGTAGTGTCCATGATTCATCCCTGGCGCCGACAAGTGAAGTTGATCGCGCGCACGAATGAAGTATGGAGGCCGGAGACTACGGGCGAATTTCTCCGGGAGTCCGTTTTTGTTTCGTTTGTTTCGCCGGTCAGCGGCGAACGCCGGGCCCGTCGATCGTTACCGCCATGGGCACGCCACGCGCCGGCAGCAGGGGGGCCTCAGAATAGACAGCCTTTGGAGCGCCGGCATTCCGGGAAGTTCGTGGGTCGGTAGTTCAATGAATTCTTTCGACCGCTTCCAGTCTTCGAAATTTCTCGGAAGTAGCCTCGCTTGACCGTCGGATGGCAAACGCGTAGCGTCGCCTCGTCCGTTCCGGACATCTACCAATCAGGGAAACCGGATGCTGCGAATGGCGATGCATACGCTCGGTCCGCCGATCTCGCGGTCTGATGTCTGGCGGGTGGATGAGTGGATTCAATGAAACGGCGCGATGTTCTCATGACACTGGGCGGTGCCGCGATCGCTCTCACGTTTCCTGTTCGAGCGCAGAAATCAGGCATGCCGGTGATCGGATTGCTATACGGCGCTTCGTCTAAGGAGTGGCCGGAACGCTTGGAGGCGTTCCGAAAGGGTCTGGCCGAAGCTGGCTATACCGAAGGAAAAAACGTAGCGTTCGAGGTTCGTCAGTTTGAGGGTCATTACAACGGGGTACCTGCAGCTGTAAACGATCTCCTTCAGCGAAACGTCGCGGTCATCGTGGCGACAGGTGGCCCGCAGGTAGCGCTTGCGGCGAAGGCCGCGACCGCGACGGTCCCGATCGTTGTAACGTTTGGCGGTGATCCGGTCAAGGCCGGCCTGATCGCGAGTCTCAATCGGCCTGGCGGCAATGTAACCGGCGTATCAATCCTCACGGTCGAGCTTGCCGCCAAGCTGCTGGACGTGTTCCGCGAGATCCTGCCGAAAGCCGCCGCGGTGGCCGCACTGGTAAATCCGGGAAATCCAGTTGCGGCTGCCTACGTGAAAGCGACGCAAGATGCGGCCCAGACGCTCGGTCTCCAGTTGCATGTCCTGAAAGCCGCCACAGAACACGAGATTGATGCTGCATTTGCCGCGCTTACCGAGCACCGCTCCGCAGGATTGCTCGTCGCGGCGGATCCGTTTTTCGAAATTCAACGCGAGCAACTGATCGCATTGGCAGAACGTCATCGAACTCCAACGTTCTATTTCGTCCGCGAGTTTGTTGCACTCGGAGGG
>JBDTLY010000243.1:0-5544 GCA_039934535.1 Casimicrobiaceae bacterium
CGGCCGGCGTGGTCACCGAGTTCAGCGCCGGGATCACCGCCCTCGCGAGCCCTACGGGCATAACGGCGGGGCCGGACGGCAATTTGTGGTTCACGGAGTTGAACGGCGACCGGATCGGGCGCATCACCACCGGAGCAGCGCCTCTTTCGGCGGCCTCGGTCCCGACGTTGCGCGAGTGGGCACTCGCAATGATGGCGCTGCTGCTCGTACTGAGCGGCGCGTACCTGCTGCGGCGACGCTTTCGCTGAACTGCAGCGGCGCTATCCCCGTACACGACGACTTCGATCTCGATCTTCGCGTCGACCCTCAGCTTCGCGTGTATGGTCGAGCGCGCCGGCTACACGCAAAGGCGTACACTCCCGCCGTTTGTGACCGGATTCCATACACCCGGCGCGACATCGAGCCACCAAGGAGGAGTCATGCCGCACCAAGCCGCCCGCCTCAAGATTTGCCTTGTTGCCGCCATGCTGGCTGCAACGATGTCGGGCACTCCGGCGCTGGGCGCGCCGGCCAAAGGCGGCGCCGCCAACCTCGCGATGATCGGCGAGCCGCAGACGCTCGATCCGATGGCCTCCACTGCCGATCTCGTCAGCATCATCATGCAGCACGTCTACGAGCCGCTGTACACGTTCGACGGCAACTGGAACGTGGCGCCGATGCTCGCCGAAAGCATGCCGGTGATTTCGAAGGACGGGCTCGTCTACACGATACCGTTACGCAAGGGCGTCAAGTTCCACAACGGCAAGGAGATGACGGCCGATGACGTCATCGCGTCGCTGCAGCGGTGGATGGAGATGGCGCCCCGGGGCAAGGCGGTCGCGAAGGAGGTCAAGAGCCTCGAAGCCAAGGGCCCGAACACGCTCGTGATCACATTGAACCGGCCCTATGCGCCGCTGCTCGCGCATTTCGCGCTGCCGTCGGGATTCGCAGTCATCATGTCGAAGGACTCGATCGCCACGCCGCTGACGCAATTCGTCGGCACCGGACCGTACATGTTCAAGGAGCGCAAGCCCGATCAATATGTGCAACTCGTGCGCTTCGACGGCTACAGCCCCCGCAAGGAGCCGCCCAACGGATACGCGGGCAAGCGCGAGGCGCTGCTCGACGAATTGCGCTTCGTGCCGGTGCCCAACGCGAATACGCGGGTCGAGGGATCGCTGTCCGGGCAATACCATTTCGCCGACCTGCTTCCGGTCGAATCGTTCGCGCGCGTCGACGGCAAAGCCGGCGTGAAGGCGATGCTGACCGCGCCGTTCGGGTTCCCGTACCTCGTGCTTAACACCAGGCAGGGGCCGCTTGCGAACCTGGCGCTGCGGCAGGCGGTGCAGGCGGCATTGAACGACGCCGACATGATGGGCGCCGGCTTCGGCGACACAAAGTTCTACAGCGTGGAAGGCAACCACTACGCGAAGGGCACGCCGTTCTATTCGTTGGCCGGCGCCGAGAACTACGGCAAGGGCGACGCCAAGAAGGCGACGGCGATGGTCGCCGCGGCCAAGTACGACGGCACGCCGGTCAAGATCCTGACCAGCCAGCAATACGACTTCCACTATCGCATCGCGCTGGTGATGGCGGAAAACCTCAAGGCCGCGGGCTTCAAGGTCGACATGCAGGTCGTCGACTGGGCGACGCTGATCCAGCGGCGCAACGACCCGGCGCTGTGGGACATCTACATCACGCATTCGGCGGTGCTGCCCGAACCGACGTTGACGCCGCCGCAGTTGGGCGAGGGCGCGCCGGGCTGGTGGAGCTCGCCCGCGAAAAAGGCGGCGCTCGACGCCTTCGACGCCGAGGTCGATCCGGTGAAGCGCGGACCGCTGTGGGGCAAGGTGCAGGAAGTCGTGTACACCGAAGTCCCGTACATCCGCGTCGGCAGCTTCAACAGCGTGACCGCGCGCTCGGCGAAGCTCGATGGCTACGTCGTGATGCCCTACCCGTTCTTCTGGAACACGGGCCTCGCCAAGTAGCGCGTAGCGCATGACCCGCTACCTGACGTCGCGGCTGGCCGGCATGGTGGTCGTGATGATGCTGGTGGCGACCCTCGTGTTCTTCATCACGCGCCTGGCGCCCGGCGATCCCGCCGCGATCATGCTGGGCGACCAGGCCACCGCGGCCGACATCGCGAAGCTGCGCGAATCGTACGGGCTCGACAAGCCGCTGCCCGTGCAGTTCGCCTACTGGCTGGGCGAGCTCGCGCACGGCAATCTCGGGCAGTCGATCTTCCTGCAGCGGCCGGTGACGCAGGCGCTTGCCGAACGCGCGGAGCCGACGTTCTTCCTGACGCTGTTCTCGATCATCATTGCCACCGCCATCGGCGTGCCCTGCGGCATCGTCGCGGCGGTTTGGCGCGGCAAGGGCGCCGACCAGTTCTTCTCGGGCTTCGCGATGCTGGGCGCGAGCGTGCCGAGCTTCTGGTTCGGTCTCATCCTGATGCAGATCTTCGCCGTGAGCCTCGGCTGGTTCCCCGTGGCCGGCTACGGCGATCCGGGCGTTCCGCTTTCCGAGCGCCTGCATCACCTCGTGCTGCCGTCGATTGTCCTGGGAGTCGTCAACTCGGCGCTGATCCTGCGCTTCACCCGCGCAAGCATGCTCGACGTCCTCGCGGACGACTACATCCGCACCGCGCGGGCCAAGGGATTGCCGGAAAGCCGCGTGATCCTGCACCACGCGCTCGCCAATGCGCTGATTCCGGTGATCACCGTGATGGGTCTCACGTTTGCGCTGCTGATCGGCGGCGCGATCGTCACCGAAACGGTGTTCGGCCTGCCCGGCGTCGGCAATCTCGTCGTTTCCGCCGTGCTCCGCCGCGACTATCCGGTCATCCAGGGTGCGCTCCTGGTCCTTGCCGGGCTCTATGTCCTGATCAACCTGGCGATCGACCTCCTCTACCTTGTCGTCGATCCGCGGGTGAAGTACTGATGCACGCGAACAGCCCGTCCGCGCTGCTCATGCGGAGCCTGTTCCGGCGCAAGGTCGTCCTTGCCGGCGCCGTGATCCTCGTCATCGTCGCGCTGCTTGCGGTCTTCGCGCCATGGATCACGCCGTACGAGCCGACGAAGCTCGCGATCCTCGACCGGATGCAGAGCCCGCGCGCGGCGCACTGGTTCGGCACCGACGAGCTGGGCCGCGACGTCTTCGCGCGCGTGGTCTTCGGCGCGCGCTATTCGCTGATGATCGGCGCGGCGGTGGTGCTGATCGCGGTGGCCGGCGGCGTGCTGCTGGGGCTCGTCGCCGGGTATTTCCGGCGCCTCGACGGTCCGATCATGCGGGTGGTCGACGCCATGATGTCGTTCCCGGACATCCTTTTGGCCATCGCACTCGTTGCAGTGCTCGGCGCCTCGATCACGAACGTGATTCTCGCGCTGGCGATCGTCTACACGCCGCGCGTCGCGCGCGTGGTCCGCGCTTCGACGCTGGTGGTGCGCGAGCTGCTGTTCATCGAGGCGGCCCGTGCGCTCGGCGTCTCGACGTGGCGCATCATGTTCATCCACATCCTGCAGAACATCGCGTCGCCGATCCTCGTGCAGGCGACGTTCATCTTCGCGTATGCGGTGCTGGCCGAAGCCGGCCTGTCGTTCCTGGGCGTCGGCGTGCCGCCGGATCTTCCGACCTGGGGCACGATGATCGCAAGCGGCCAGCAGTTCGCGCATCAGGCGCTGTGGATCGTGATTTTCCCCGGCATCGCGATCATACTGGCCGCGATCTCGCTCCAGATGGTGGGCGATGGCCTGCGCGACCTGCTCGATCCCAAGCTGCGGAAATCGCTGTGACCCCTGCGCCAGCAAGGATGCCGAACCTCGATTCGCTGCAACGCGAGATCGTCGACCCGCGGACAAAGGGATTTCCGCTGGGGGTCGCACCGCTGCCTTTGTCTGCGATCGGCGCGCAGGGATGGAACCTGCTGCGCGGCGACCTGCCGCTTCCGCTCGCGGTGCTGCGAGAGTCGGCGCTCGACCACAATCACGCATGGATGCGCGACTTCACCGCCGCCACCGGCGCGCTGCTGGCGCCGCACGGGAAGACCACGATGGCGCCGCAAATCTTCGCGGAGCAGCTCGCGGCGGGCGCCTGGGGCATCACGGTGGCCAACGTGCAGCAGCTCGGCGTATGCGTGCACTTCGGCATCCGGCGCGTGATCATGGCCAACCAGCTCGTCGGCGACCGCGAGATCGCGCAAGTCATCCGGCTATCGGAGGCGCACCCGGACCTCGAATTCCATTTCCTGGTCGACTCCCTCGCGCAACTGGCGCTGATCGAAGCCGAAGCGGGCAAGCACACGCAAACGCACCCGCTGCGCGCGCTGCTCGAGATTGGCGTCCCGGGCGGGCGCGCCGGCTGCCGCAGCTACGATGACGCGCTGACGGTTGCGCGCGCCATTGCCGCGTCGACAGCCGTGTCGCTTTCCGGCGTCGAATGCTACGAGGGACTCCAGCTCACCGGCGATTCGGAACGCGACATCGCCTTCGTCGGCGCGCTGATGGAGACGGTGCGCATGACCGCGCTCGGCTGCGACCACGAGGGCCTCTTCGCCGGCCCCTCCATCATTCTTTCCGCGGGCGGCTCCGCGGCGTTCGACATCGTCGCCCGCAAGCTGCCGACACGCCTGTCGATGCAGGTGCTGACAATCCTGCGCAGCGGCTGCTACGTCACGCATGATTCCGGCTTTTACGCGCGCATGCTCGAAGGCGTCAAGGCGAGAAGCGGCATGGACTGGCAGGTGCGGCCGGGATTGAAGCCCGCGCTCGAAGTGTGGGCGCGGGTGCAGTCGCGACCCGAACCCGGCCTCGCGATCCTGACGATGGGCAAGCGCGATGCGTCGTTCGACATCGACCTGCCGGTCCCGACATGGCGCTTCCGCTTCGGCGTCGACGACTATCCGCGGCCGGTCCCGCCCGGCTGGAAAATAACGGCGATGAACGATCAGCACGCGTACCTGCACTTCGACGCTGACGTGGATGCATCCGACGACATCGCCGTGGGGGATCTTGTCGGATCCGGCATTTCGCATCCGTGCACGACGTTCGACAAGTGGCGTCTGCTGTTCACCGTCGACGATGGCTATACCGTGACGGGCGCCATCCGGACCTTTTTCTAGCCGACCATGACACGCAACGCTGTGCAAGCGCGAACTGGGGGCCTGCTGCTGCGCGGAGGGACCGTCATCGACGGCACGGGTGCCGCGCGCTACGCGGCGGACGTGCGCGTCGAAGGCGATCGCATCGCGGCGATCGGCGCGGCGCTTCCCACCGCCGATGCCACGGTCATCGACGCCGCCGGCCTCGTCGTCGCCCCCGGATTCATCGACGTCCACACGCACGACGACCAGATCGTGCTGGCGGCGCCTTCGATGCTGCCCAAGATCAGTCAAGGCGTGGCCACGGTCGTCGTCGGCAACTGCGGGATCAGCCTCGCGCCGCTGGTTCATTCGAACGTGCCGCCGCCCCTGAACCTGCTGGGCGGCACCGACAAGTACGTCTATCCGACGATGACCGCCTATGCCGCGGCGGTCGACGCCGTGCGGCCCGCGGTCAACGTCGCGGCGCT
>JBDTLY010000244.1:0-5528 GCA_039934535.1 Casimicrobiaceae bacterium
GCGCTTTTCGGCATGCCAGTCGCGCAGCTCCCGCCCCTGCAGCAGCACCTGCGGCGTATAGACCAGGTCCGATCGCGCCGCGCGCGCGGAATCGTATTGGCGCTTTGTCCAGTCAGCCGTCGCGAACCGGTCCTTCCAGCCCAGGCGGTCCCAGTAGTCGACGTGAAAGGCCATGACGACGGCATTGCCGGTGTCGTCTCCCGGAAAGGTGGATGACAGCCAGCGATCCGCAGGCGGGCAGCTGTCGCAACCTTCGGAGGTGTAAAGCTCGACCAGCGCGACGGTTTGCCGCCCGCTCTGCGCCGTGCAGGAAGGCGTTGCCGAGGCGGCAGGCACGACGGCGACGATGGCGACGGCCAATGCGGCGAAACGAAAGGCGAAGGTGGGGGTCATGACGTCCCTTTTGGCGTCGAGCGCAAGGTCATGGGTCGGCTTCGCCGCCGCCATCCTTACGCTGCGGCTGTGCTAGCATCGTTCGCACAGCGCAACTCTTCGCGCAGGCGCCGCGCGCGCATGCGTCCACGATCCAGCGGAGGATACCTCATGGGCATTTTCAGCATCATCGGCACGATCATCGTCGGCTTCGTCGTCGGCCTGCTCGCGCGGTTCTTCTATCCCGGCGCCGTCGAAATGGGCATCTGGATGACCACGTTCCTGGGCATCGCGGGCTCGTTCCTCGGCGGCCTCCTGAGCAGCGTCTTATTCAAATCGCCGGACGGCAACTACCATCCGGCGGGCTGGTTCCTGTCGATCGTCGGCGCAATGGCCCTGATCTGGGTATACATCAATTACCTGAAGTGACGCGATGACGGAGCCGCCGTGCCCCTGGCGGCGCGGACTCCGTTCCGGCAAGAGGCTGCGTCGCCCCTGTCGGCAGCACGTCCGCCGTCCACGCAATGTTGCGGGACGCCCTGCTGCCCACCCTAATCCACGGAGCTGACATGCCGCACGCCTTCATTTGCGACGCCATCCGCACACCGATCGGCCGTTACGGCGGCGCGCTCGCCGCCGTGCGCACCGACGACCTCGCCGCGATTCCGATCCGCGCGCTGATGGAGCGCAATCCCGGCGTAGAGTGGACAGCGGTCGACGATGTCGTCTACGGCTGCGCGAACCAGGCGGGCGAGGACAACCGTAACATCGGCCGGATGGCGGCGTTGCTCGCGGGGCTGCCGGTCGACGTTCCGGGCACGACCGTGAACCGCCTGTGTGGCTCCAGCATGGACGCCATCGCGATCGCCGCGCGCGCGATCAAGGCCGGCGAGCAGTCGCTCGTCATCGCCGGCGGCGTCGAGAGCATGTCGCGCGCGCCGTTCGTGCTCGCGAAGACCGAGAGCGCATTCTCGCGCGCCGCAAAGATCGAGGACACGACGATCGGCTGGCGCTTCGTCAATCCGCTGACGAAGGCCAGATACGGCATCGATTCGATGCCCGAGACCGCGGAGAACGTGGCCGCCGAATTCCACGTCGCGCGCGCCGACCAGGATGCCTTCGCGTTGCGCAGCCAGCAAAAGGCGCTGGCGGCAATTGCCGCCGGCCGGCTCGCGGAGGAGATCGTCGCGGTCAGCGTGCCGTCGAAGAAGGGCGAGCCGACTCTCGTGGCGCGCGACGAGCACCCGCGCGAGACATCGCTGGATGCGCTCTCGAAACTGAAACCCATCGTGCGCGCGGATGGCACCGTCACGGCCGGCAACGCCTCGGGCATCAACGACGGCGCGTGCGCGACGCTGATCGCCTCCGAGGACGCCGCGAAGCGCCATGGACTGACCCCGCGCGCGCGCATCGTCGCCGCGGCGGTGGCCGGCGTCGCGCCCCGCATCATGGGCTTCGGACCCTCTCCCGCGATGCGCAAGGTGCTCGCGCTCGCCAAACTGACTTTGGCCGACATGGCGGTACTCGAATTGAACGAGGCGTTCGCCGCGCAGGCGCTCGCGGTCACGCGCGACCACGGCCTCGCCGACGACGACCCGCGCGTCAATCCCAACGGCGGCGCGATCGCGCTCGGCCATCCGCTGGGCGCGAGCGGCGCGCGCCTCGTGACGACCGCGATGTATCAACTGCACCGGTCGGGCGGTCGGTACGCGCTGTGCACGATGTGCATCGGCGTGGGCCAGGGCATCGCGATGATCATCGAAAAGGTCTGAGCCCCATGGGCATGCGCGCGCAGGTCGGCATCGTCGGCGCGGGACCGGCGGGGCTCCTGCTCTCCCACCTGCTGCATCTCGACGGCATCACGTCGGTCATCATCGAAGCGAGAAGCCGCGACTACGTCGAGCACCGCGTGCGCGCGGGCGTGCTCGAGCATGGGCCGGTGGAGCTCCTGAAGCGCGCCGGCGTGGGCGAGCGCCTCATGCGCGAAGGGCTCCGGCATCACGGCATCGAGCTGCGCTTCGGTGGACGCGGGCACCGCATCGATTTTCCATCGCTGACCGGCGGCCGCTCGATCACGGTCTACGGCCAGCAGGAAGTCGTCAAGGACCTGATCCGCGCGCGCCTCGATGCCGGCGGAAGCATCGAATTCGACGCGACGGACGTGAGCGTGCACGACGTCGAATCGGCGGCGCCGCGCATCCGCTTTCGCAAGGACGGCGCCGCGAACGAGATCGCCTGCGAGGTTGTCGCGGGCTGCGATGGGTTTCACGGCATTTGCCGCCCGGGCATCCCGGATTTCGAGGGTTCGGTCTTCGAACGCGCGTACCCGTTCGCGTGGCTCGGCATCCTCGCCAGGGCCGCGCCGTCGCGCGATGAGCTGATTTACGCCTATCACGAGCGCGGATTCGCACTTTATGCGATGCGCTCGCCACAGATCACGCGCCTCTACCTGCAGGTTTCGCCGGACGAGGAAATCGCGAACTGGCCCGACGAGCGCATCTGGCGGGAATTGCACACGCGGCTCGAGACCGACGACGGCTGGACGCTGAACGAGGGCCCGGTGCTGGAGAAAGGAATCACGCCGATGAGGAGCTACGTCTGCGAGAAAATGCAGCACGGCAACCTCTACCTCGCGGGCGACGCCGCGCACATCGTGCCGCCGACCGGCGCCAAGGGCATGAACCTCGCGATCGCCGACGTGCACGTGCTTTCGCGCGCGCTCACCGCCTTCTTCAGGACGGGCAATCGCGACGCACTGGATTCCTACTCGGCGACGTGCCTGCGGCGAGTGTGGCGCGCCGAGCACTTTTCGTGGTGGATGACCTCGATGCTCCACCGCTTCCCGGGTGACGATGGCTTCCAGCAGCGGCTGCAGCGCTCGCAGCTCGACTACACCGTCGCCTCCCCTGCGGCAGCGGCGTCGCTGGCAGAGAATTACGTCGGACTGCCGCTCGATTGATTCCGACCTAGCCCCACACTTCTTTCGCGGTTTCGACGACGAGCTTCAACTTCGCCGCCTGCGCATCGCGCGCAATCGCGTTGCCATGCACGGTGCTCGAGAATCCGCACTGCGGCGACAGGCACAGCTGGTCCTGCGGCACGAGCTTCGCCGCCTCGTCGATCTTGCGCTTCAGGTACTCCTTCGTCTCCAGCTGATCGAGCTTCGTCGTGACGAGCCCCAGCACGACGATCTTCCCTTTCGGCACATGCCGCAGGGGCGCGAAGTCGCCGGAGCGCGCGTCGTCGTACTCGAGAAAGTAGCCGTCGACGGCAAGCTCGTTGAAAAGAACTTCCGCAACAGGCTCATAGCCGCCTTCCGCGACCCAGGCGCTCTTGAAGTTACCGCGGCAAAGGTGGATGCAGACGGCCATATCCGCGGGACGCCCGGCGATCGCCGCGTTGATGAGGCGCGCGTAGCGCCGGGGCAGTTCGTCGGGATCGTCGCCGCGGGCCCGGGCGCCTTCGCGCATCTTCGTGTCGCACAGGTACGCGAGGTTCGTGTCGTCGAGCTGCAGATAGCGGCATCCGGCGGCGGCCAGTGCCCCGATCTCCGCGCGGTAGGCGGCGGCGACATCGGCATAGAACTTCTCGAGATCCGGATAGGCGTCGCGGCTGATCGCCTCGCGCCCGCCGCGGAAATGCAGCATCGTCGGCGACGGAATCGTCACCTTCGGCGTCCGCTTCGTCACCGAACGGAGGAAGAGGAAATCGTCGACCTGGATCGGCTTCACGTGGCGCACCGGTCCGGTGACCTTCATCACCGGCGGCGCGAACTCGACGTTGCCCTGGGCGGTATGGAAGCTGACCGCGATGCCGCCCTTCGTTTCGACGCCCTGCAGCTGCTCGAGGAAGTCGATGTGGAAATACGTGCGCCGGAATTCGCCGTCGGTGATGCCGGAAAGACCCGCGTCCTCCTGGAATTTCACGATGTCGCGAATCGCGCCATCCTCCACCTCGCGCAACGCGGCGCGCGTGATCTCTCCCTTCGCGAACCGGTCGCGGGCGGCGAGGAGCTCGGGGGGACGAAGGAAGCTGCCGACGTGGTCGGCGCGAAACGGCGGCGCGGTGCGCAGGGCCATTTGCGCCGGGACGACTAAATGAGGTCGCCGGCCGGGCCGAGGATCTGCTCGCGCAGCTCGCGGTACCGCGGCAGCTGCGGCGGATAGACGCAGATGTACTTCACCTGCGCCGCCTGCAGACAGCGCTGCTTGATGATCTCGAGCTTCTGGTCGCGCGGATTGACGACGGTGTCCGGCTCCTTCGAGTCGACGATCGCGAGAATGGTCATGTCGCGATCGCAGACGACGAAGCCGACGTGCTGGTTCGCGATCTTGCGAAAGGCGCGCAGCCGTTCCATCCCCTGCGGCCCGATCTTCACCTGCAGCACGTCGGCCAGCCGAATGCGCGCGAAGACCTCGTGCCGCGGAAAGGCAGCTTTCAGCAGCAGGTAGACGACGTTTTCGGCCTTGCTGAGGAACCGCGGCCGCAGCAGGTAAAGGCCCGGCAGCTCGGCGGACGAGAGGAGCCGCGTGGTCTCGCCTTCCGTCCACTGCGCGACGGTGTTCGGAGACTCCCCGGTGGCCTTGCCGCCGCCGGGGGCGCCCTTGCGCCGCAGGAGGCCGTAGATGACGGCGATGAACAACGCACCGACAACGATGGCAATGAGGATGATTCCGAGGGACATGGACTTTTGCTCGTGGACGCTGCGTTCCGCGCATCACCGTTATCGCGCGCCGCGCCCGGGAACCACGGCCCGTTCGTGCCACCCGTCGTGCGCCTTTTTTCGTAGTCTAAAGCATTTGCTTGCGCAACCGCTATCGGTGTGCCCCCTGAGCGATGGCGGGGCGACCGCCGGAAATGCAAAGGCCCCGCCGAAACGGGGCCCTTGCGTGCGTCAGGATTGCCTGCGAAGGCCAGGCTACATGTCCATGTCGCCCATGCCGCCCATCCCGCCCATCCCGCCGCCACCCATCGGCTTGTCGTCCTTCGGATGCTCGGCGACCATGGCGTCGGTCGTGAGGATCAAGGCCGCCACCGAGGCCGCGTTCTGCAGCGCGAAACGGGTGACCTTGGTCGGGTCCAGCACGCCCATCTCGACCATGTCGCCGTACTGGCCCGTCGCGGCGTTGTAGCCGAAATTGCCCTTGCCTTCGACG
>JBDTLY010000245.1:0-5503 GCA_039934535.1 Casimicrobiaceae bacterium
TGACTCCGGCGAGGATGCCATCGCGTGGTGTCCCGCCTCCGACTACGCGGCAAACATCGAGCTCGCCGAGGCGATCGCCCCCGCGCCGTCGCGCGCCGCGGCCGCGGAGCCCATGCAGAAGGTGCCCACGCCCGGCAAGGAGACCTGCGAGGAGGTCGCGGAGCTCCTCGGACTGCCGCTCAAACGCACCGTGAAGTGCATCATGCTTGCGTCCGACACCGAGGGACAGCCAGCGCGGATCTGGATGCTGCTGATTCGCGGCGACCACGCGCTGAACGAGATCAAGGCCACCAAGGTCCCCGGTCTCGAGAAGTTCCGCTGGGCAAGTGAAGCCGAAATCGTCGCGGCGACCGGCTGCCGGCCCGGCTACCTCGGGCCTGTCGGCATCTCGAAGGAGATGACGCTCGTCGTCGATCGCGCCGTGGCCGTGATGGCGGACTTCGTCTGCGGCGCGAACCTGCCGGACTACCACCTTTCCGGCGTCAACTTCGGCCGCGACTGCCGCGAGCCGGACACCGTCGCCGACATTCGTAACGTGGTTGCCGGCGACCCGTCGCCCGACGGCAAGGGCGCGCTCGAAATCCTGCGCGGCATCGAGGTCGGGCATGTCTTCGCCCTGGGCACCCGGTACTCGCAGGACATGAATGCAACCTATCTCGACGCGCAGGGTCAGAACCGGTTGATCGAGATGGGCTGCTATGGGATCGGCATCACCCGGGTCGTTGCCGCGGCGATCGAGCAGAACCACGACGCGAAGGGGATCGCCTGGCCCGAGCCGCTGGCGCCGTTCGCGGTGGCGATTGCGCCCGTGGGCTACGACCGCAGCGAGGCCGTCAAGGCGCTGGCGGACCGGCTGCACGACGAGCTCGAGGCAGCCGGCATCGAGGTGTTGCTGGACGACCGCGGCGAGCGCCCTGGCGTGATGTTTGCAGACATGGAGTTGATCGGCATCCCGCACCGCATTACGATCGGCGAGCGCGGCCTCAAGGACGGCAACGTGGAATACCAGCCGCGCAGAGTAGCGGAAGGTAGTGGAAACCAAAAAGCGGACCCGGTCGCGGTGCCGGTCGCGGACATCGGCGCCTTCATCAGGAGGAAGCTTTCGGCATGACGTTTTTCGGCACTTGGGGACGCGCAGCCGGCATGGCCGGAGGGATCGCGCTCGCGCTGGCGCCGCTGTCGGCGCTTGCCGGGACGCAGGTCGAGGAGCGCCTCGCGCCGTCGGTCGTCACCGTGATGTCGAGCGCAATCTCGGACCAGCCGGTGCCGGTCGACTACGGCAACCGGCCCGAACTTCGGCCGTGGATGGACGAGATGTCGCGGCGACTGGCGTCGAAGGTCCCCGACGGCCGCGCCCGCGAGGAATTCCTCGCCACCGTGCATTACGAAGCGTCGCGCGCGGGACTCGATCCGCAGCTCGTGCTGGGCGTCATCCAGTACGAAAGCGCCTTCCGCAAGTACGCGATCTCGAGCGCCGGCGCGCGCGGCTATATGCAGGTGATGCCGTTCTGGACCGGTCTCATCGGCAGCGGCGACAACCACAACCTTTTCCATCTGCGGACGAACCTGCGCTACGGCTGCGTGATCCTCCGGCACTACCTCAGCATCGAAGACGGCGACGTCTATCGCGCGCTCGGCCGCTACAACGGCAGCCTCGGCCGCCCCGAATACCCGACCGGCGTCATGGCGGCGGTCAATCGCAACTGGCAGTTCGCGCCGGCGCAGGCGAAGATCCTTCCCGTCACCGCGTCGCTCACCGTCCCGCGTTGAATGCGTACCGGCCCAGGTACCGCGGCCGCTTCGCTCCCTCCCCCACCGGCCCGCTCCATTTCGGCTCGCTGATCGCCGCCGTCGCGAGCTACTGCGACGCGCGCGCCGCGGGCGGCGAATGGCTCGTGCGCATCGAGGACATCGACCTGCCGCGCGCGCGTCCCGGCGCCGAACGCGCGATCATGAGCGCGCTCGAGCGCTACGGCTTCGCGTGGGACGGGCCGGTCGTCCGGCAATCGGAGCGCTCCGCGTTGTACAAGGACGCGCTCGTTGAATTGCGCGACCGTGACGACGTCTATGCATGCGCGTGCACGCGGCGGGAACTCGAGGCAGCATCGATCGGCGCCGGCGGCGAGCGCGTTTATCCGGGCACGTGCCGCGACGGCGTCCCGGCCGATCGCATTGGGCGGAGCGCGCGCGCGTGGCGCCTTCGCGTCGGCGCGTCGCGCATGGCATGGCGCGATCGCCTGCAGGGGACGCAGACGCAGGACCTCGCGCGCGATGTCGGCGACTTCGTCGTGCAGCGCGCCGACGGCCTGTTCGCGTATCAGCTCGCGGTGGTCGTCGACGACGACGCGCAGGGCATCACCGACGTCGTCCGCGGCGCCGATCTCATGGCGTCGACGGCGCGCCAGATCCTGCTGCAGCAGCGCCTCGCGTGCGCGACACCTTCGTACCTTCACGTGCCGATCGCGATCGACGCCCAAGGCGAAAAAATCTCGAAGCAGACGCGCGCCGCGCCGCTTCCCGCCTCGCCGCTTCCGGCGCTCTTCGCCGCGTGGCGCTTTCTCGAGCAGCCGCTGCCGTCGGGCTCCGGCGTGCCGGCGACGATTCCCGAGTTCTGGCAATGGTCGATATCCGCGTGGAATCCGGCGCGGCTGCCGCCCGTGTCGATGCTTCCGGCCCCGGCTGCGTTCCGGCCGGACTCATCCGCCAGCGTATAATGTTGGGTTCTTTGCGCGGCGCGTGCCCGTTCCCGCGCCACCTTCACCACGACACGCAGATTCCGTCTCCATGACCACGCTCGTTGCCGTTCGCAAGAACGACGAAATCACCATCGCCGCCGACTCGCTCACCACGTTCGGCGACACGCGCCTGTCCGCGGAATTCGACCGGACGCCCGACAAGATCATCAAGTACCAGGGCACCTACATCGGGCTGTGCGGCAGTGCGGCGCATCAGCTCGTGTTCGAGAGCCTGCTCGCGAAGCATGGCGACCTCGATTTCTCGAAAAAGGCCGGCATCTTCGAGACGTTCCGCAAGCTCCATCCGATCCTGAAGGAGCAGCACTTCCTCAACCCGAAGGAAGAGGAGGACGATCCGTACGAGTCGACGCAGATCACGGCGCTCGTCGCCAACGCGCACGGCATCTTCGGCGTGTACTCGATGCGCGAGGTGTTCGAATACACGCGTTTCTGGGCCGCGGGCACCGGCCGCGAATTCGCGCTCGGCGCGATGCACTCGCAATACGGACGGCTGCGGACGGCGGAGGCGATCGCCCGCGCCGGCATCGACGCGGGCACGACGTTCGACAAGAATTCGGGCCTGCCGCTCACGCTCTACACGGTGGCGGTGGAGCACTGACAGGTCGCGCACCATGCCCACGACCCCGCCACTCGCCGACGCGCTCTCGCGTTTCGTGTTCGAGCATGCCGCCGTGCGCGGCGCACTGGTGAGCCTCGATGGCGCGTGCCGCGACATCCTTGAATGCCATCCGTATCCGCCGGCGCTGCAGCGCGCGCTCGCCGAACTGCTCGCCGCCGCCACGCTGCTCGCCTCGACGCTCAAGTTCAAGGGCGCGCTGATCGTCCAGCTGCAAAGCGACGGCCCCGTGCGGCTGCTGGTCGTCGAATGCGACGCGGCCCTCACGCTGCGGGCGACAGCGCAGTGGAACGATGCCGCCGCGGCGCTGCCGGCGGCGGCCACGCTCGCGGAGCTCGCCGGCGGCCCGGAGCACGGCCGGCTTGCGATCACGCTCGACCCGAAGGACGGCGGCCCGCTGTACCAGGGCATCGTCGCGCTGGAGGCGCACTCGATTGCGACCCTGATCGAGCACTATCTCCGCACGTCGGAACAGATCGACAGCCGGATGACGATCGCGACGGAGGGCAGCGGGGTGCGCGGCCTCCTGCTGCAGCGCCTGCCCGGGGCGACGGCCGCGGACGACGAGACCTGGCTGCGCGCCGCCGCGATCGTGGATGCATTGCCCGCCGCGGCGCTGCTCGCCCGTCGCGGCGCGCCGGAACTGCTGCAAGCCTCATTTCCCGACGACGACGTCCGGCTGTTCGCCGCGCGCGCGGCGCGCTTCGCATGCAGCTGCTCGGAAGAGCGCGTCGCCAACGCGCTGCGGCTGATCGGCCGCGTCGAAGTCGACAGCATCCTCGCCGAGCAGGGCTTGATCGGTATCACATGCGAATTCTGCAACAAGCAGTACACGTTCGTCGCGGAGGACGCGCGCGCGCTCTTCGCCGCCGACCGCGGCCCCGCGTCGGCATCGCGCCGGACGCCGCAAGGCCCCGTCCGGCATTGAGCGGCGGGTTCGCGCCGTGAGCATTTACGTTCCCCGCCACTTCGATGCCGGCAATCGAGTCGCCATCGCGCGGCTTCTGCACGACCATCCCTTCGCAACGCTGATCACGCCCACCGTGGGCGAGCCGCAAGTCTCGCACGTCCCGCTGCTCTGGGTCGGCGACTGCGAGCCGCACGGAACGCTGATCGGACACTTCGCCCGCACCAACCCGCATGCCGAAATCGCGGAGGCGGCCGAGTCGATCGCGATCTTCCACGGGCCGCATGCCTACATTTCGCCGTCGTGGTATGCGGAACCCGCGGCCGCGGTGCCCACCTGGAACTATGCGGTCGTTCACGCGCATGGCACGCTCCATCTCGCGCGCGCGCCGGCCGAAACGCGCGCGATCCTCGACGTGCTGATCCACCGCTTCGAGTCCGGCCGCGACGCACCGTGGCAACCGGGGCTCGACCGCGCGCGAATGGACGCGATGGTCAACGCGATCGTCGGGTTCCGCATGAAGATCAAGCGCATCGACGCCAAGTTCAAGCTGTCGCAGAACCGCGCGCCCGACGATCGCATGCGCGTTGCCGCTGCGCTGGCCGCCGAAGGCCATGCCGACGCCGATGCCACCGCCGCGTGGATGCGCGCCCACGTGGTACCCGCCGATGGACAGAGCTGAGCACGGCGGCGACGCGCCAGGTGCCGTCGCCGGCCGCGTCCGCTTCGACAAATGGCTGTGGGCGGCGCGCTTCTACAAGACGCGCAGCCTCGCGGCGCAGGCCATCGACGCCGGACAGGCGCGGCTTGCCGGCGCGCGCGTGAAACCCGCGCACGCGGCGCGCATCGGCGATGCGGTTTCTCTCCGTCGCCACGGCATCGTCGTCGAGGTCGTGGTCACCGCGCTGTCCGACCGTCGCGGATCGGCGACCGAGGCGGCGGCCCTCTATCGCGAGACCGAGGCGAGCGCGGCCGCGCGCGAGACCGAGGAGATGGCCCGGCGCCAGTCGCTCGCGCTGCAGCCGCGATTCGCGGGCCGGCCGACCAAGCGTGAACGGCGCAAGCTCGAGGATTTTCTGAACGAGTCCTAGCGACGCGAGCGGCGAGCCGGGGCCCCCGCCGACGGCAAGGGGCAGCGCGCAAACGCGAGTCGGCGCATGAGGCCGACCATGAGGCCACACGAGTCAAACAGGTCGTGCGGAGGCCGAGGCGCGCAAAGCCGCA
>JBDTLY010000246.1:0-5468 GCA_039934535.1 Casimicrobiaceae bacterium
TGGATCAGATGGGCGTGCAGGCGGCGCCGGAGTTGCTCGGCATCCACACCAACTTCCCGGGCGCTGTTCCCGCAGACATCGACCAGGCGGCGTTCTCTGGTGCGCCGGCGCCAGCTGGCCTGTCGGCCGAGGAAAAATTCGTGTTCGAGCGACTGCAATTCGTCTACGGCAAAGGCGTCGCCTACGGCTATCAGATGGGGCAGCGCCCGCAGACGTTGTACGGCATCGCGGATTCCCCCGTCGGCCTGGCCGCCTATTTTCTGGACCATGATGCGATGAGCTACGCGCTAATCTCACGCGTCTTTTCCGGAGAAGCTGCCGGCCTCACACGAGACGACGTCCTCGACAACGTCACGCTCACCTGGCTCACGAACACGGCGCTTTCCGGGGCGCGTCTCTACTGGGAAAACAAGCTCTCTTATTTGGGTGTCAAAGGCGTGTCCATCCCCGTGGCCGTGAGCATCTTTCCGGACGAGATCTGTCCAGCGCCGAAGAGCTGGGCACAGCGCGCGTATCCCAATCTCATCCACTACAACAAGCTCGACAAGGGCGGGCACTTCGCGGCCTGGGAACAGCCGCAGCTCTTCAGCGAAGAGCTCCGCGCCGGATTCCGGTCGCTGCGGTAATTAGCCGAAAGGCTACGCTCACGATGCTCGCGGGCGTCGCCTTCGCCGCCTATCTTAATATTGGAGCGCTCAAAGAGCACAATGCCGGACTGCAACGAGGGAGAGTGATCTTGTTTGAATTCACAACATCGACGATTCGGCATCGCCTTTTGGCGGCTACGTTTGCGATCGCAGCCGCCGCAGGCGCCGGCTTGATTGCAATGCAACCGGCCGTGGCAGCCGACGACAACACGATCCGTCAGTACCGCGTCAAGGTTCCGCAGGCGGCGCTCGACGATTTGCGACGGCGCGTACAGGCGACGCGGTGGCCCGACAAGGAGACCGTCGCCGATCGTGCGCAGGGCGCCCAGTTGGCGGATCTCCAGGCACTCGTCCGCTACTGGGGCAGTGGCTACAACTGGCGCAAGGGGGAGGCCAAGCTCAACGCCTTTCCACAGTTCGTCACGACGATCGACGGCGTCGACATTCATTTCATCCATGTGCGGTCGCGCCATCCGAATGCGATGCCGGTGCTCATCACCCATGGCTGGCCGGGCTCGGTCATCGAAATGCTGAAGGTCGTCGGTCCGCTCACGGACCCAACAGCGCACGGTGGCAGCGCCGCGGACGCTTTCGATGTCGTGATTCCGTCCATACCGGGCTACGGCTTTTCCGGCAAGCCAACGGGCACCGGTTGGGACACCGACCACATCGCGCGAGCGTGGGCGGAACTGATGAAGCGCATCGGATACACCCGCTACGTAGCCCAGGGAGGCGACTGGGGTGCTCCCATCTCCGGAGCGATGGCGCGCCAGGCGCCGCCGGGATTGCTCGGCATCCATCTCAACTTGCCGGCGACGGTGCCGCCCGAGGTGGCCGCGGCGCTCGCGGGCGGTCCGGCGCCCGCGGGACTCTCGGACAAGGAAAGCGCGGCAGTGGAGACGCTCATGACGTACGCGAAGAGGGGCAACGCCGCCTACTTCGTGGTGATGACTGCGCGGCCGCAGGCTGTCGGGTATGCCCTGACCGACTCCCCGGCCGGCCTCGCGGCGTGGCTCCTCGTGCATCCAGGCTTCGCGCAGTGGACATACGGCGCCGATCCTGAAAAATCGCCGACGAAGGACGACGTGCTGGACGACATCACGCTGTACTGGCTGACGAACACCGCCACCTCCTCGGCGCGCCTTTACTGGGAGAACGGCCACCGAGGGAGCGTCATCATTGCGGCCGCGCAGAAGACCGGCGAGATCTCGCTGCCGGTGGCCATCACGGTATTTCCCGAGGATGTCTATCGCGCCCCGGAGACATGGGCCCGGCGTGCCTATCGCAACCTCATCTACTTCCACGAAGTCGACCGGGGCGGACACTTCGCGGCGTGGGAGCAGCCCGAACTCTTCGCGGCCGAGCTTCGCGCGGCGTTCCGATCGCTCCGCTAGTTGTTCTGAAAATGGTTTCACTTACGCATGATTGAAAGGTGAAAGGAAGTGAGCGTGCGGCAAGTTGAGTGTTGCGAAAGAAGTCAGGACGCCAAATTCGAAAAAGGAGGTACTGCAATGAATCGCAAAAATATGTTGACTATCGGAATTACAACGGCAGTGCTCGCCATCTTCGGCGCCACCGCCATTGCGGCGCAGGACAAGTACACCGTGAAAGTGCCGGGCGGGCTCGCGTTCTCCGAGTTCAGGGGATACGAAAGCTGGCAGGTTGTCTCCATCAGTGAGGACGGAGGCAAGCTTGCGGCGATCGTTGCCAATCCCGTGATGATCGATGCCTACAAGGCTGGCGTTCCCGTCAACGGCAAGCCGTTCCCCGACGGCGCCAAGATGGCGAAGATCCATTACAGCCCGAAAAAGCTGGAGACATTCCCCGCGGCGACCGTGCCGGGCACGCTGCATGACGTCGACTTCATGGTGAAGGACAGCAAGCGGTTCGCGGACAGCGGCGGATGGGGATATGCCGTGTTCGACTATGACACCAAATCCGATACGTTCACCCCCGGCACCTTGGCTGGCAAGCCGCCGCAGGGGAACGACGCCAAGTGCGGGTTCGCGTGCCACACGATAGTGAAGACGAGAGATTTCGTCTTTACCGAGTACGGGAAACGGTGAACCGCGATGAGTAACACACTGACGAGCACGGTATGCGCGACCCAAACCGCGAGCGTCGCGACGGTCGACATGAAGCTCGAGGTCGTCGTGATCCCGGTGTCCGACGTCGATCGCGCCAAACGCTTCTATGGGAATCTGGAGTGGCGGCTGGATGCCGATTTCGCGGCCGGCGAGGACTTTCGTGTAGTGCAGTTCACGCCCCCGGGCTCGCCGTGCTCGATCCACTTCGGCACCGGAGTCACGTCGGCCCCGCCGGGCACTGCACGCGGACTTTATCTCGTCGTGTCTGACATCGAGGCGGCGCGCGCCGGGCTCGTCGGTCGCGGTGTCAACGTGAGCGAAGTGTTCCATCGCGCCGGTCCGGGAAAGCCGCCTCAGAGCGGCCCGGATCCGAATCGGCGCAGTTACGGCTCGTTCGCGACCTTCAGCGATCCGGACGGCAACGGCTGGCTCCTCCAGGAGGTCAGGACGCGTCTTCCCGGACGCGGACTCGGCAGCATGGACGTCGCCAGCCTGACGGACCTTCTGCGCGAGGCAGAGGAACACCATGGCAGCTACGAACCGACCGCTCCAAAGCACCATTGGTCCGGGTGGTACGCCGCCTACATCGTTGCGCGCGAGCGCGGCCGGACGCCCGACGAGGCAGTCAGTGATGCCACGCGCCACATGGAAGCTGCCCGCCAATAAGTAAGGACGTCGCGAACGTGACAGGGACGGGCCCGTTTGGAGGAAGAAAGATGCCGCACACCATCAACCACCGTCGGCTCATGAGGGCGGTCCTGCCGTTCCTGTTCCTCGGCGTCGCTGGCGGTCCCGGCGTCGCAGGCGCTGCCAGCCCGATGCCGGCCCTCAACGCTGTGCGCTGGGTGAATTCGACGCCCCTCGGCCCCGAGGCGCTGCGTGGCAAGGTCGTCCTGATCGACATCTGGGAGTACACCTGCATCAACTGGATCCGCACGTCACCGTACGTGAAGGCGTGGAATCGTGATTACGCCGCGCTCGGCCTGGTCGTGATCGGCGTGCATGCGCCCGAATTCGAGTTCGGCAAGCGCGCGGAGAACATCGACCGCGGCATTCGCGACCACGCGCTCACCTATCCGATTGCGCTCGACAACGATTTCGCGATTTGGCAAGCGCTGGGCAACAATGCGTGGCCCGTGAAGTACCTCTACGACGCGCAGGGAATGCTGGTGAAACGGTGGGTGGGCGAAGGGAGCTACGACGAAGTCGAGGCGGAGATTCGAAGGCTCCTGGTTGCGGCCAAACCCGGTATCAGGTTGCCGCCGGTCAGCCCCGAGGCGACGGCATTTGCGAAAACCGGCGAGCCTTCCTACGCCGGGATCACCGACGAGACGTATGTCGGTCCCGACCGGCGCGAGCGGGGCACGTTCAAGCTCGAGGGCGATTGGCGAAGCGAACGCCAGTTCGTCGAACTGCAGAAAGGATCGGGCAAGATCGTCCTTCCGTTCACTGCCGGTGAGGTGAACCTCGTCCTGCAGCCGGGACCGTCGGGCAAAGCGGCGATCACGGTGCTGCTCGACGACAAGCCCGTCGGCGAAGCGCGCGGCGCCGACGTCGGCCAGGACGGAATGGCGCGCTTCGATCGGTCGGGAATGGTTCGTCTGGTCGCCCATGCACCCCGGGGCAAGCATGTTCTGACGCTGCTCGCGAGCGAGCCCGGTCTGCGGGCCTACGTGTTCACGTTCGGACCCTGATGAAACCCTGAGAGCGCACGGGCAATCGCGAGAGGTCGTGCACCACCCGACCCGCCCTCCAATACCGGTCAGTTCGAAAGGACGGGCAGGCTGAACTTGAAATTCATTCCAGGGCCGTCATTCCGTGTCGCCCACAATCGCCCATGGTGCGCCTCGATGATCGAACGGCAGATCGAAAGGCCCATCCCCATACCATCAGACTTGGTCGTAAAGAGCGGGTTGAATATCCGATCGATGTCCTGCGGGTCGATGCCGGTGCCGGTGTCCTCGACCGACACGACAATGCCGTTGCGAGCATCCGCCTCGGACTTCACGCTCAGCACCCGGGGTGCCTCGCTATCAGCCATCGCGTCAACGGCGTTGGTGATCAGATTCAGAAGCACCTGCTTGAGCTGGACACGATCGCCGCGTACTTCTGGCAGTTGTGTCGTCGGCTCGGCCCGGACCTGGATCTGGCACTTCTGAAGCGCACTGCGCTCCAGGGCAAGCGCCTCCCGAATGAGCTCGTTCACGTCCAGTGGAATTCTGTTCCGGACTTCGTTCTTGAAGGTCGCGCGAATGCTGTCGATCACTTCTCCCGCATGATGGCCATCGGCGGAAATTCGCTTGAAAGCCTCCTTGGCTCGGTCGAGGTTGGGGATCGAGCGGTCAAGGAAGCGCGCACCTGCATCGGCGCTCGTAATCATCGCAGTCAGCGGCTGTCTGATCTCGTGAGCAATCGAGGCCGCGACCGCGTCGCCGGTTATCAGGCGCGCCTCGCGCTCGCGACGCTGGGCGAGGACCGCGGCCAGCAGCCTCGAATAGAGCGTCGTTATCTCGTACAGAAGGAGCGTGAGGATGATGCTGCTCGACAAGAGCGCGGTGATCCTGACGGTATACCAGCCGACGCTAAATCGAACCGGAACGGGGTAGTAGCTGAGAGGAATCTCCAGCAAGTAAAGGCACATCACCACGGTCAGCCAGAGGTCGAGAATTGACCGTCGCCTGATCCAGAGCACCGTGAGCGCAGAAATACATGCCAACGCGATGGGCGCTCCAAC
>JBDTLY010000247.1:0-5454 GCA_039934535.1 Casimicrobiaceae bacterium
GGATTCCAGCGCGCGCACGCGAAGGTCCATCTCGGTCAGCTCGGAGCCGCCGTGGTCGTGGTCGTGGTCGTGGTCGTGATCGTGACTCATGCCTAGAGTATCCGGTTGAACCACAGAAGGGATAGCATTGCCGACAGCAGCGCGAGCGCCGCGGCCGCCGCGGCGAACAGCGACGTTATCTCGGTTTCCTTCTGCTCGAAGAAGAGCTTGGTGTTGAGGTTCTTGTAGATCTTCTGCAGGTCGACCGCGTTGCCGGCGTAGAAATATTCGGCGCGCGTGACGTTGGCAATCGTCTTCAGCGACTCCTCGTCGAGGCGCACGCGCATCGACCATCCCTCGGCGCCGATGATCTCGCCGCTCGTCGTGCCCACGCCGACCGTGTAGACGCGCACGCCGCGATCGGCGGCCATGCGCGCGGCTTCGATCGGGTCGGGCCCGGTCGTCGTCTGGCCGTCGGTCAGCAGGATGATCGCCGCCGACGCATACGAACCCGGCGCCACCGGTTTCGGGGGTTCCTTGCCCGGTGTCCCATCGATAGCCTTCGCGGCGTCCTTCGCCGCCGCCTTCGCCGCCGCATTTGCCACCTCTCGCCGCGGGTTGAACGAACGCAGGTCGAATTCGGCGTCCGGAAAGATCGTCTTCAGCGACACGAGAATCCCGCTGCCGATCGCGGTGCCGCGCTGCAGCTGGAAGCGCTCGATCGCGCCGAGGATGTCCTCGCGGCTGTGCGTGGGCGACTGGACGACCGACGCGGTCGCCGCAAACGACACGACGCCGATCCGCGTCGTCTTCGGCTGGTCGGCGATGAATCCGCGCGCCGCTTCCTGCGCGGCGACGATCCGGCTCGGCTTGACGTCGGTGGCGCGCATGCTGCCCGAGACGTCCATGGCGAGGATCACCGTCTCATGGGCCGATGGCAGCGTCACCACCGCCGCCGGGCGCGCGACCGCGACGATCATCAGGATCAGCGCGGCGAGGAACAGCAGCGGCGGCACGTGGCGGCGACCGCGCCCGGCGCCCTGCGCGTCGCGGATCAGCATGAGGCTCGCATACTTCATCGCCGCCTTGCGCTTCCGGCGCAGCAACATCACGTAGACGGCCACCACCACCGGAACCGCCACCAGCAGCCACAGCAGTTGCGGCCAGATGAACGTCATGGCGCAGCCGCCTCGCTCACGAATGCACGCCGAGGTGCGCGGGCAGGCTGCCGCCCGCGGCGAGCTGGCTGCGCCGCTTGCGCAAGTCCGCGAAGCGCAGGATCGCGTCGACGAGTTCGTCGCCGGTAGCGAGCTCGAGGGCGTCCACGCCGGCCGCCTGGAACGAGCGCCGCAGTTCCGCTTCGCGCTCCTTCGCGGCGGCGACAAAGCGCAGGCGGAAGCCGCGATCGTGGGTGTCGACGAAAAGCTGCTCGCCCGTCTCGGCGTCCTGCACGACGAGGAGGCCGAGATCGGGGAGCTCCATCTCCAGCGGATCGTAGAGCCGGACCGCGACGACGTCGTGGCGCCGAGCGAGATGCGCAAGCGGCTTCGCCCAGCCGGGCGTGCTGATGAAATCGGAAACGACGAACACGAGCGAACGCCGGGGCGCCACCCGCCATGCCATCTGCAGGAGGTCGGCGAGGTTGGTGGCGTTCGCCTGCTTCACGTCCGGCCGCGCCTCCATCCGATGCAGGAGATGCAGCACCTGCCGCCGGCCGCTGCGCGCCGGGATCACCGTGTCGACGCGGTCACCGTACAGCAGCGCGCCGACGCGGTTGCCGTGCGCGGTGAGAATGCGCGCCAGCACCGCGACGAACTCCGCCGCCACCGTTCGCTTCTCGAGCGTCTGCGAGCCGAACGCGACCGACGGCGAGAGGTCGAGCAGGAACCACGCGGCGACCTCGCGCTCCTCGTGGTATTCGCGCACGTAGGGTGTCTGCAGCCGCGCGGTGACGTTCCAGTCGATGTGGCGGACGTCGTCGTGATAGACGTATTCGCGCAGGTCGGCCAAGTCGAGCCCGTAGCCGCGGAACAATGTGCGGTAGTCGCCGTGCAGCACGCCATCGAGCCGACGGATCACCGTCCACTCGAGCCGCCGCAGGATGGACTCAGGCGCCCGCGTTGGCGAGCGGCTCGATGCGGACATGGGTTTCGAGTGGTTTCTCCGGCGCCCGCACGTGCTGCATGATCTGCGCGATGAGCTGGTCCGGCGTCACCGCGTCGGCGAGCGCCTCGTACGTCAGCGACAGCCGGTGCCGGAGCACATCCGGCGCGAGGTCGGTCACGTCTTCCGGCAGCACGTAGGCGCGTCCGCGCAGGAACGCGAGCGCGCGCGCCGCCTCGACCAGGTGGATCGTCGCGCGCGGACTCGCGCCGAACGTGATGTAGCGCGCGAGGTCCTTGATCCCGAACTTTTCGGGCGTGCGCGTCGCCGCGACCAGCCGGACTGCGTATTGCATCAGCGCCGGATCGATGTAACCGGTGCGGCATTCCCGCTGCAGGGCCGCGAGCTCGTCGGTGGTGGCGACCGCGGCGACATCCTGCGCGACGCCCGTGACGCGCTCGACGATGACGAATTCCTCCGCTTCGCTGGGGTAGCCGACCAGCACCTTCATCATGAAGCGGTCGACCTGCGCCTCGGGCAGCGGATACGTGCCTTCGGTCTCGATCGGATTCTGGGTCGCCATCACGAGGAACGGCAGCGGAACGCGGTGCGTCTCGCCGGCGATCGTCACCTGGCATTCCTGCATCACTTCGAGCAGCGCGCTTTGCACCTTCGCCGGCGCGCGGTTGATTTCGTCGGCGAGCAGCAGGTGCGTGAACACGGGGCCGAGCGAGGTGTTGAACTCGCCGGTCTTCTGGTTGTAGATGCGCGTTCCGATGAGATCCGCCGGAACGAGATCGGGCGTGAACTGGATCCGGCGGAACGTGCCGCGGATCGTGCGCGCGAGCGTCTTCACCGTGAGCGTCTTCGCGAGGCCCGGGACGCCCTCGACGAGCAGGTGCCCCTGCGCGAGGATCGCGACCAGCACGCGCTCGAGAAAATGGTCCTGCCCGACGACGATGCGCTTGACCTCGTAGAGAATGCGCTCCATCAGCGGCGTCACGCCGCCGTGGTTGGTGGGATCGTGCATGGGCGTCATGCCTCCGGGGTTTGGTGCGACGGAAAGAGCTTCTGATCGGTGTCAGAACGGAGATACGCCGATCGCCGCTGCGGCGTTCTCGATCGGCACCGCAAAGCCGACACCGATGAAAACGCGCTGGTCGGTCGGGTTGAGGATCGCGGTGACGATGCCGACGACTTCGCCATCCATGGTGACGAGCGGTCCGCCGGAATTGCCGGGATTGGCCGCCGCGTCGAACTGGATGAGGTTCGTCAGCACGCGTTCTCCCTTGGGCGAGCGGTATTCCCGCGCGAGGCCGGAAATGACGCCGGACGACACCGACGGGCCGATGCCGAACGGGTAGCCGACGGCGACCACCTCGTCGCCCGGCACGAGATCCGCGGTGGAGCGCAGCGTCGCCGCGGGCAGGTCGTCCGGAATCTTGACGGCCTTGAGGACCGCGAGATCGTGCTCGGGCCGCACGCCGATGACGATGGCTTCCGATTCGAAGCCGTCGTGGAAGCGCACTTCCACCCGCTCGGCGCCCGCGACGACGTGCAGGTTGGTGAGGATGATCCCGGTGTCGACGATCACGACGCCGCTGCCGATGCCCTCGACGATGTGGCCATCCTTTTCCTGTTCGTGCCCGAGGCCGCGCACGCGCACCACGGACTCGCGGACGGCCTCGAAGGCCTTCGCTGCGCGTGAGGGGAGCGCGACCGTCTCGAATGTATGCAGCACCGCGGCGTCGATGTCCTCCTGCGTGATGACGCGCGGTTTCGGCACGAACGCCGCGTAAAGGATGACCGCAGCCAGCGCGCAAAGGCCGCCCGCCATGACCGGCAGCAGCGACAGCCGGCGCTCGCGCAACGCGTGCCGCCACGACCTTCCTGATGCGGCCGGCGTTGCCGCCGCGGGCGCATCGGCTCCCGCCTGCGGCGAAGGTTTCGTGCTGCGACTGTAAAGAGCGGCCTTTCTCATGTCGCCGACGCCCGGCGCCCGCCCGCCGTCATTTCTTGTAGTTAGCCGATGACGACGACTTGGCTGCCGGCGCCGCCTTGGGCGCCGCCGATCTGGACGCGGTGGAGCCGACGCTTCCGCCCCCCGAGCTTCCCCCCGAAACGGGATTGGACGTGGCCAGCGTCGGATAGCCTGCGACAATCTGGTCCACCGACAGCGTCCCTGGCGTGCCGGGCCCGGTGATGAAGGCGAGGGGAGCGCAACGGTCCGTGTCGACGAAGAGCAGGTATTCGCCCCGCTGCCGCATGGCGTCGCGGGCGGCGACGCCGCGGACACTCATATCGACGGGCGGCTGGGCGTCGCGGTAGACGACGGCGTCGCTGCGGTCGAAGACGAAATAGCAGGTGGACGCCTGCGCCGGTGCCTGAAGCAGACACAGCGCGGTCCCCGCGAGCAGGGCAACACTCCAAATCGATCGCATCATCATTCTCCTTGGTCGAACATCGTCAGGGATGCCGAAGGGCACCTCAGGGTGCGCACTTGCCGATATAGCCGTCGGAAACGGATCCCTCGTGCTCCGAGGGTGGGACCTCGCGGCCGTCGAACAGCACCGGAATCTGGTTGGGCGCGCCGAGCTTGCCGTCGGCGCGGCGGCGCTCGTTCAGCACCCGGAAGATGTTCCACTCGTCGTGCGCGCCCCGGCTCACCGACGCCGACGCCCGCAACGCGTAGTAGCGCCGGAACGCGGGCTTCGTGAGCCCGCCCGCCACGGCCTTCTCGAATTTCGGGTCCGTCTTCAACCGCTGGTCGTAAAACGCATCGAGCTTGCCCATGTCGCCGGTGCCGTCGAACTTGAAGAAGTGCGCAAAGTCCCCCGGCCCGGCGAAATAAACGAAATCGAAGTCGCCGATGCCGTCCGGCCCCTCGAGCAGCGTCGTCCACATGAGCATGTAGTCGGCGCCCGTGCCCTTCGGCAGGTCAGCGTCGAGCGTCCCCGGGTTGACCACGTAGATGTAATCGGCGCCGAAGCGCTTTTCGATCGCTTCCTTCGCGCTTGCGGCGACTTCGGCGTTGATGTCGAAATGGCCCCCGCCGGCCGACGAGAGCGGGACGCTCAGGTAGCCGACCGCCTTGCCCGCCTTGCGCTGGTCGGCGATCAAGGCCCGAAAACGGTCGACCTTGGCCGCGATGACCGGCTTCAACTCGTCGTTGACGCAATAGCAGACGCCGATTTTGGTGCACTCGGTGACTTTGGCGGCATTCGCCGGGGCCGGTGCGAGCACAAGCGCGATTCCCGCTGCCAGGATCGCGAGGCCGGGTCCGACGGGTCGATCGAATTGCACGGTTGCGTTCTCCTGCAAGACGTTACGGCCGCTTCGACGGCGGCCGCTTTCACGCCACGGCGACACCTC
>JBDTLY010000248.1:0-5443 GCA_039934535.1 Casimicrobiaceae bacterium
CTACCGCCGCCCGAGGGCGCGCAGGAAACGTTCATTTCGCACCTGATCGAGCTGCGCAGCCGGCTGCTGCGCTCGATCGTCGCGGTCTTCGTCGTGCTCATCTGCCTCGTCCCATGGGCGAAGGAGATCTACACCGCACTCGCGGCACCGCTGATGCGCGTGCTGCCGGCGGGCGCGACGATGATCGCGACCGACGTCACCGGCACATTCCTGGTCCCGCTCAAGGTGACGCTGATGGCGGCGTTCCTCGTCGCATTGCCGTATGTGTTGTGGCAGGTATGGGCGTTCGTCGCCCCGGGCCTCTACCAGCATGAGCGCAAGCTGGCGCTGCCGGTCCTTGCGTCGAGCTACCTCTGTTTCGTGGCCGGAATGACTTTCGCGTACTTCATCGTGTTTCCGGTCGCGTTCGGGTTCTTCGCGGGCTACGCGCCCGCCGGCGTGACGATGATGACCGACATCGACAAGTACCTGTCGTTCGTGTTGACGATGTTCATCGCGTTTGGCATCACGTTCGAGACGCCCGTGGTCGTCATCGTGCTCGTGCGCTTCCGCGTCGTCTCGCTCGCGAAGCTGCGCAGCATCCGCCCGTACGTGATCGTCGGCGCGACCGTGGTGGGCGCGATATTCACGCCGCCCGACGTCGTGTCGCAGCTGCTGCTCGCGGTGCCGCTGTGCCTGCTCTACGAGCTCGGGCTCCTGCTTGCGCGCTTCGTCGAGCCCCCCGCCGCGAGCGACGCGGCCGAGGAAGCCAAGGCGCCGTAGTTACTGGACTTTCGGTCGCTTGCCGACGGTCACGTCGACTTCCTGCGCGGCTTTGTCGCGCACGATCTTGACCTTGACGACGTTGCCGGGCGGCAGCGCGGCGATGCGGGCGAGCAGCGCTGGCGTGTCGCGGGTGGGCTTGCCGTCGATTTCCACGACAACGTCGCGCACATGGATGCCAGCATGGTCCGCGGGGCCGCCGCGCACGATGCCTCGGATCGCGACGCCGCCTTCCTGCATCGTCGACCGCGCGAGCTCCGACGACGGATCCTGCGGCTCGATGCCGAGCCAGCCGCGCGTGACCTCGCCGTCCTTGATGATCTGCTCCAGCACGTTGCGGGCGATCGACACGGGAATCGCGAAACCGATGCCGAGCGAGCCTCCCGATTGCGAATAGATAGTGCTGTTGAGCCCGATCAGGTTGCCGGCGGCGTCGACGAGCGCGCCACCCGAGTTCCCCGGGTTGATCGCGGCGTCGGTCTGGATGAAATCCTCGAACCGGTTGATGCCGAGGTGATTGCGCCCGAGCGCGCTCACGATTCCCGCCGTCACGGTGTTGCCGAATCCGAACGGATTGCCGATGGCGAGCACCGAGTCGCCGACCTGCACGCGCTCGATCGCGCCGAACGTGATCGCCGGGAGGTTGCCTTCGTCGGCTTTCAGCACCGCGATGTCGGATTCGGGATCGGTGCCACGGATGCGCGCCGCGATCCGGCGCCCGTCGTTCAACACGAGCTGGATGTCGTCGGCGCCTTCGATCACGTGGTGGTTGGTGAGCACGAATCCGTCGGGCGACACGATCACGCCGGACCCAAGGCTCGTGACGCGCGGGCGCGGCGTGCGCTCGGCGAGGTCCGGGAAATAGCGGCGCATGAGCGGGTCGTCCGCGAGCGGGCTGCGCTGCCGCATCTCCTTGCTCGTGTAGATGTTGACGACGGCGGGCATCGCTTTCCTCGCGGCATCCGCATGGCTCGTGACGGCGGACGCGGTCACCGGCGTCGTGGTTTCCTGGCGCAGCACGACGCCGGTCTCGTGCGTGCCGGAGCGGCCGAGCAGGTCCGGCCGCAGCGTGGCGACGACGAACAACGCGGCAAGGCATAGCGTGGAGGCCTGCGCGAAAAGGAGCCAAAGCTTGCGCAACACGATCATTCCATTTCGAAAAAGCGAATTGCGGACGATTATAGACATTTGCCGGATGGCGGACGCCGGCCGCCGGTTTCCGTGGCGGCGCCTCCCGTCCGGCGCGGGCTTCTTCACGGTTTGTACCCCTCCAACCGGCTGATTTCGATCGGCTTTTGGCGCTCCTTACGCGTCCGGGCTTCCGGCGGGAGGGGCAAATCCCTTATAATCGACAGGTTTGGGAACCGGCGTGCTCTCGTGCGGCGCGGGCAGGCATCGGCAATCAGGGACGGGTCGACATGGCGGACGGGAACGTGAACAAGGGGAAGCGCCGCTTCCTCATCGGCGCGACGGGCGTCGTGGGCGGCGTCGGGGCTGTCGCGGCAGGCACGCCGTTCGTGCTGTCGCTATTCCCCAGCGAGCGTGCGCGGGCGGCCGGGGCGCCGGTCGAGCAGGACATCGCCAAGATGGAGCCGGGGCAGCAGATCACGCTGGAATGGCGCGGCCGCGTGGTATGGGTCGTCAACCGCACGCCGGCGATGCTTGCCACCCTGCCAAAGCTCACTACGCGGCTTGCCGACCCCGACTCGAATGTCCTCCAGCAGCCCCCGTATTGCAAGAACGAGTACCGCTCGATCAAGCCCGAGTACCTAATCGCCGTCGGAATCTGCACGCACCTCGGCTGCTCGCCAACCTACCGTCCCGACGTCGCTCCGGCCGATCTCGGCCCCGACTGGCTCGGTGGTTTCTTCTGTCCGTGCCACCAGTCGAAGTTCGACCTCGCGGCCCGCGTGTACCGTGGCGTGCCCGCGCCGACGAACCTCGTCATCCCGCCGCACAGGTACCTGACGCCCACGAGGATTCAGGTCGGCGTCGGCGAAGACGGCAAGTCGGCGTAATGGGACCCCCGACCATGGAAAAGCTCCTCAACTGGATCGACGCGCGCTTCCCGCTGACCGCCCTCTGGGAATCGCAATGGGGCAAGTACGTCGCGCCGAAGAACTTCAACTTCTGGTATTACTTCGGCTCGCTCGCGGCGCTCACGCTGGTGATGCAGATCGCCACCGGGATCTTCCTCACGATGAATTACAAGCCCGACGCGGCGAAAGCCTTCGATTCGGTCGAGTACATCATGCGGGACGTGCCGTGGGGATGGTTCATCCGCTACCTGCACTCGACCGGCGCGTCGCTGTTCTTCGTCGTCGTCTACCTTCACATGTTCCGCGGGCTGATGTACGGCAGCTATCGCAAGCCGCGTGAGCTGACGTGGATCTTCGGCTGCCTCATCTACCTCGTCCTCATGGGCGAAGCGTTCTTCGGCTACCTGCTCCCGTGGGGCCAGATGTCGTACTGGGGCGCCCAGGTGATCGTCAACCTGTTCTCGACGGTGCCGATCATCGGCGAGGATCTCGGGATCTGGATCCGCGGCGACTACACGATTTCCGACGTCACGCTGAACCGCTTCTTCGCCTACCACGTGATCGCGATGCCGCTCGTGCTGCTGGGGCTCGTCGCGGCCCACCTGATGGCGCTGCACGAGACGGGCTCGAACAATCCCGACGGCGTCGAGATCAAGAAGCAGCCGAAGGACCCGGCCACGGGGCTGCCACTCGATGGCATCTACTCGCATCCGTACTACTCGGTGAAGGACATCGTCGGGGTGGTCGTGTTCCTCGCGATCTTCTCGGTCATCGTGTTCTTCGTGCCGGACATGGGCGGGTACTTCCTCGAGGCGAACAATTTCCTCCCGGCCGATCCGCTGAAGACGCCCGAGCACATCGCGCCGGTGTGGTATTTCACGCCGTACTACGCGATGCTCCGCGCGGTGCCGTCGTTCTTGAACAGCCAGTTCTGGGGCGTGATCGTGATGGGCCTCGCGGTGATGATCTTCTTCTTCCTGCCCTGGCTCGACCGGGGCGCCGTCAAGTCGATCCGTTACCGCGGAACGCTGTACAAGGCCTGGCTTGCGGCGTTCGTGGTCAGCTTCCTCGTCCTGGGTTACCTCGGCGTGGTGCCGGTCACCGTCTGGGGACAGTTCGCCGACGGGTTCCCGCTCTATGGGGCCGACCGGGCGACCGTCGTCGCGCGCGTGCTCACCACTGTCTATTTCCTCTTCTTCCTGCTGATGCCGTGGTACACGGCGATTGACAAGACCAAGCCCGTGCCGGAAAGGGTGACCGGATGATGAACAGGACTGTCACCCTTCTCGCCGCGTTCCTGCTGGCCGCCGTCGTGGGGCCGGCCGTGGCCTCGGGCGGCGACATCCGCCTCGAGCCCGCGCCGGTCAATCGCCTCGACCTGCCATCGCTGCAGCGCGGGGCGCGCACGTTCGTCAACTACTGCCTCAACTGCCACAGCGCGAGGTTCATGCGCTACAACCGGCTGACCGACATCGGCGTCGACTTGCCGATGATCCAGGACAACCTGATGTTCGCCACCGACCGGATCGGCGACACGATGACGGTCGCGATGTCCGCGCAGGACGGCAAGGCATGGTTCGGCGTGGCGCCGCCCGACCTGTCCGTCATCGCGCGCGTGCGCGGCACGGACTGGCTCTACAACTATTTCCTGGGATTCTACAAGGACGACGCCGCGCGCAGCGGGTGGAACAACCTCGTGTTTCCGAACGTCGGGATGCCGCATGTGCTGTCGCGCTATTCGGGCGCGAACCGGCTCGTCACGACCGAGTACGAGGACCACGAGAAGGCAGAGGCGGCGGCGATCGGCGCCAGGGGCCTCGTGGCGCTCGCGCCGGCGCGCGACCACAAGTATGTCGTCGAGTCGCTGGCCGTCGAGACGCCGGGCACGATGTCGCCGGTCGAATACAAGGCGATGGTCGCCGACCTCGTCAATTACCTCGATTACATGGCCGAGCCCGTCAAGAACGAGCGGATCAGCCTCGGGCTGATCGCGCTGCTGTATTTCGTTCTTCTGTTTGTCTTTGCCTATTGGCTCAAGCGCGAATACTGGAAAGACATCCATTAGCTCGGCCTCCTCGCGACGCTTTCCGATTCGCCGCTAAATCCGCAGTTCACCGTAGTAGCCGGGGCACGAGCCCCCATTTCGCGCGAATTTTCGGCGCGAGGAGAAAAAACCATGATGACCCTCTATTCCGGGACCACCGATCCCTTCAGCCAGCGCTGCCGCATCGTCCTGCACGAGAAGGGGATGGACTTCCAGATCATCGACGTCGACCTCGACCACAAGCCCGAGGACCTCGCGGTGATGAACCCGTACAACCAGGTGCCGGTGCTGGTCGAGCGCGACCTCGTGCTGCACGAGTCGAACATCATCAACGAGTACATCGACGAGCGCTTCCCGCATCCGCAGCTGATGCCCGCCGACCCGGTGATGCGCGCGCGCGCGCGGCTGTTCCTGCACCGGTTCGAGAAGGAGCTCTTCATCCACATCGACGCGCTCGAAGGCAACAACCAGAAGCAGATCGAGAAGGCGCGCAATCTCGTCCGCGACAGCCTGCTGCAGATCGCGCCGGTGTTCGCCAAGCACAAGCACATGCTGGGCGAGGAGTATTCGATGCTCGACGTGGCGATCACGCCGCTGC
>JBDTLY010000249.1:0-5439 GCA_039934535.1 Casimicrobiaceae bacterium
CCTGGTGGTCGGCGTCGGGCGCAGCAGCGTGCGCCCCGATGCCACCGTGAGCAACGCGCCGCCGTCGATGGCGCAGATCGGCGGCCAGGTGCTTGCGAGCATCTTCACCGATGCGCTCGGCACCGATCTCGAAAAGGTCCGGCTCGTCAATACGGCGGTGCGCCAGATCCCGCTGGACCGGCTCGGCCTGAGCCCGGTCCCGCTGCGCGACGTTGCGTTGTGCACGGTCTCGCCCAGCATCGTGCTCGAGGACATCGCGCTCGACTACCTGGACGAGCTGCCGCGCACGATCCGCGCGCTGCTCCGCGGCGTGGGCGCCACGCATCCGGGCGGCGCGGGACTGCTGTCCTACTTGCTGTTCGCGCCGGGGTTCTGCAACGCGCTGATCCAGCTGGGCCGGTCCGATGCCAACGGCAAGCGCGCCGAGATCGAGGCGCTGATGGCGCCCGTCGGCTGATCAGACTCTGACGACTTCCACCAGGCAATCGTAGAACGTCGCCGCGCGGCCGAGATCGGTCAGCGCCTGGCCGGTCACGGCATTGGCGTTTGCTCCGTCCGGCGAAAGTTTCTTCCACCAGATCGACGGCGCGACGACGACACCCGGGCGGGCGCGATCCGTGACGCGGGCCGTCGCCGTGAAGCTGCCACGGTCGTTGAAGATGCGCACGATGTCGCCGGTCGCGATGCGCCGCGCGGCGGCGTCGCCGGGATGGACATCGAGCTTCGGCGTCTTTTCCTCGTTGACGAACCGCGGCAGGTTGGCGAACGACGAGTTCAGGAAATTTCGCGCCGGGGGCGAGAGGAACGCGAGCGGGTAGCGCTGGGCAAGCGCCGGGTTGGTCGCCACCGATTCGCGCGGCGGCACGAACGTCGGCAGCGGGTCATGGCCTTCCGCCGCGAGCGAGGCGGAGAAGAATTCGCACTTGCCCGAAGGCGTGCGGAAGTTGCCCTGCGCGAATGGCGCGTAGACCTCC
The DNA here is from genome assembly GCA_039934535.1 of Casimicrobiaceae bacterium. Lineage (GTDB taxonomy): Bacteria > Pseudomonadota > Gammaproteobacteria > Burkholderiales > Casimicrobiaceae > CAIWHR01. The sequence continues at coordinate 975 of JBDTLY010000249.1, forward strand.
GGCACCGCGAGACGCTGGAATCCCCTCGCCTTCATCACGTCCCAGTCGAGGCCCGCGGCGCTCGGATGGCCGGCCTTGTAGGCCTGCCGCGCGAGGTCATCGTCGCTGTCGCGGAAGCAGGGCTCGTCGAAGCCCATGCGCGCGGCGAGCAGGCGGAACACCTCGGTATTCGGCTTCGCCTCGCCGAGCGGCGCGATGGCCGGGTTGTTGGCGAGCGCGTACAGGTGGCCGTACGAGAGGTGGATATCCGTCTGCTCGAGCTGTGTCGTCGCGGGTAACAGGATGTCGGCGTAATCGGCGGTGTCGGTCTGGAAGATCTCGTGCACCACGCAGAAAAGATCCTCGCGGCCGAAACCCGCGGCGACCTTCGACGATTCCGGCGCGACGGCGACTGGATTCGAGTTGTAGACATAGATCGCGCGAATCGGAGGATCCTGTTCTTCGAGCAGCGCATTTCCGATCGAGCTCATGTTGATCGTCCGCGGCGCGCCACGCATCAGGTCGGGACGTTCGAGCACGGCTGCGTCGGTCGGATACGTGCCGGACGACGACAGGAGCCCGCCGCCGGCAGGATCTCTCCACGATCCGATCAGCGCCGGGAGGCAGGCGATCGCGCGCACCGCGTTGCCGCCGCCCGCGTGGCGCTGCAAGCCGTAGTTCACGCGGATCGCGGCCGGCGTGGTGGTTCCATAGTCTCGGGCGAGCGTGACGACTTGCTCAGTCGTCAATCCGCAGATTGCCGCGACGCGCCCGGGCGGAAATTCGGCTGCGCGGATCTTGAGCGCGTCGAAGCCGAGCGTGTATTTCGCGATGTAGTCGTGATCGATCAGATCGTCGGCGATCAGCACGTGCATCATGCCGAGCGCGAGCGCGGCGTCGGTGCCCGGCATCGGCGCCAGATGCTCGTGGCACTTGTCGGCGGTGGCGCTGCGGTAGGGGTCGATCGCGATGAGCTTCGCGCCGCGGCGCTTCGCCTCCTGCGCGCGGGACCAGAAGTGCAAGTTGGACGTGATCGGGTTGCTGCCCCAGATCAGTATGAGCTTGCTGTTCTCGAACTGCTCGACGTCGGTGCCGACCGACGCGCCGATGGAGGCGGCCCAGCCCGCCTTGCCCGCCGTTGCGCAGATCGTGCGGTCGAGCAGCGATGCGCCCAGCCGATGGAAGAAGCGGCGGTCCATCGAGCCGAATTGCAATATCCCCATCGTGCCGGCGTACGAATACGGGACGATCGCCTGGGGTCCGTCGCCCGATTGCGCGATCGCGGCGAATTTCGCGGCGATGGTGCCGAGCGCTTCGTCCCATGTGATGCGCTCGAAGCGGCCTTCGCCCTTGCGGCCCACGCGTTTCATCGGATGCAGCACGCGCTGGTCCGAATACGTCCGCTCAAGGTAGTGCGCGACCTTTGTGCACAGCGCGCCCGCGGTGGGCGGATGGTCGGCCGCGCCGCGAATCTCGATGGCGCGCCCGTTCTCGACCGTCACCTGCAGCGCGCACGTGTCGGGACAGTCGTGCGGGCAGGCGCCGCGGACGATGGTTCGGGCGTCCGGGCGGGGAACGCCGGAGTCAGGAGCCATGGGCTTGAACGTAGCAAAGGATCCATTATAGGCTGCGCATCGACTTCCACTTTTTGCGACCACGCCCGGCGCGATACCTTCACGATATGCACCTGACGACATTTCCGGACGACCATCGCGTTCCCGCGCTCGGCCAAGGTACCTGGCGGATGGGCGAACGCAAGGCGAGCGCCACGCGTGAGATCGCCGCACTGAAGCTCGGCCTCGATCTTGGCATGACGCTGATCGACACCGCCGAGATGTATGGCGACGGTGGCGCGGAGCGGATCGTGGGCGAAGCGATCGCGGGCCGGCGCGACGATGTGTTTGTAGTGAGCAAAGTGTATCCGCACAACGCCGGCCGCAAATCGGCGATCGCGGCCTGCGAGCGCAGTCTGCATCGCTTGCGCACCGATCGCCTCGACCTCTATCTATTGCATTGGCCCGGACGCATCCCGCTCGCCGAGACGATCGACGCGTTCGAGCGGCTGCGCGCCGACGGCAAGATCGCGCGCTGGGGCGTCTCCAATTTCGACACGGACGCGATGCGGAGCCTCGCAGCGCTTCCGGAGGGCGGGCACTGCGCGACGAACCAGGTCCTCCATCATCTTGGCGAGCGCGGCATCGAATGGGACCTGCTGCCGTGGATGCGCCAATACAATATGCCGGTCATGGCGTATTGCCCGCTGGGCGAAGGCGCGCTGCTCCGCAATCGCCGGCTGGCGGCCATCGCGGCAACCATCGGGGTGACACCCGCGCAGCTCGCGCTCGCGTGGCTGCTGCACGCGAAGGACGTGATCGCGATCCCCGCATCGTCCGATGTCGCGCACGTTCGCGACAATCGCGCGGCGGCCGACCTCGTGCTCGACGCGAAGACGCTCGCCGCGCTCGACGCCGCGTTTCCGCCGCCCAGGGCCGCATCGCGGCTTGCGGTCGTGTGACACAGCCAAAGTACGCGGTAGCGCGGTTCGCCGCGGCTTTCGCTGTCGTGTACACGACGAACTGAACGTCGGTCGCCGAATAAAAAAGCCGAATCAAAACAGCGGGATGACGGGCGTCGCCAGCCCCTGAATCGGGCTTGGCACGGTTGGTGCTACATGGGTGGTGAGACCCCCGCAGGAAACTGCGGACCATCATCGAGGAGACCGCCGTGAACTACACCTTTTACGATTATCTCGATCTTGTGCCGGGCGCGAGTACCGCGCGCGTCGAAGCCGCGTACGCGCAACTCCTCGAACGCTTCGGATACGGCGAGACGGATGCGGGTCAGGACCTGAGCGGACTCGTTCGCATGGTCCACGCCGCATACGAGGTGCTGTCGAATCCCGATTCGCGCCGTCAGTACGACGCAACGCTGGATCAGGAAGCGGCGATGGCCGATGCCGAGCTCAAGGCGGCGCTCGACCAGAAGCCCAGCTGGCAGCCGCGCTTCGTCCAGGACGTCCCGGTTCCGCTGCAAAGCGCGCTCCGCGCGCTCGCGGCCTGAGTCCAACACCGGCCCATTTCACGGTCGCCGGAATTCATACTGCAAACAGCGATGCGGTCGGCGACTGTCTTTTACTCCAGACGCCAGGCGATGCGGCCGGCGCCAGCGCCCCGCCATGCGGACGCATTGTCGCGCCGCGCGAATGGCGAGGCAGGATGCAGCATACGTCGTGATCCGGCCACCCGCGATCGCACGGCCCGACCGCTGACCCGCTCGCCTCTGATTCACGCCTATCGTCCGCGCCGCGTGCGCTCGCGGCGCGAAATGCTCGTCCCGCGCGGCTTCGTGCCTTTGCGCACGCACTGAGCGTCATCCCCTCATGCTGTCTGTATGCAGGTGCCAACGCGCACCGCTGCCGTCGTTCGCGCGCGACAAATGCGCGACGCACATCCAGTGATTTCGTTGGCAAAGATCTTGCTAAGGATTGAGTAAGGACAACGAACCATGCGCAACGCCACACGCGGCGCGCAATTCCCGGAGGATCGATGGACAAGTGCATGACGTGCCAGTACTACGATCGCAAGAGCGCGAAGGCTGTGGCTGGCGGCGCGCCCAGCTGGGGCCAATGCCGGCGGAGCTCGCCGCAGTTGAATCCCGTCAATGCGAAGTCCTACATGATCGAAGGCGTATGGCCGACGGTCCGCGACGACGACTGGTGCGGCGAATGGAAGATCCTCGCGCGCCGCGTGGATTCGCGCATCGCCGAAGCGCTCAACTCGCCGCTGATGTCCGGACCGCAGTCGTTGTCGGCGCCCGCGCCAAGGCCCGCACCGCTGACGACCGGATCCGCGGCGCTCGGCACCAATCCCCAGTCGGCGGCAACAATCGTGACGCCGGCCGTGATGGGACGTTCGGCCAGCGACTGACATCCCGTTACGGCCGGTCGCCACGGTTTAATGCGCCGCGGCGAAGCCGGCGTTTCAGACGCCTTCCACCGCGATCAGGTTCATCCGCGCCGCGCCTTCGCGCGCCGCGCGCGCCGCCTGGTACTCGGGCGAGGAATAGAAGCGCTTGATCGCATTCGCGCTCGGAAACTCGAGCACGACGATGCGATGCGGCTGCCAATCGCCCTCCAGCACGCTGGTCTCCCCGCCGCGAACCAGGTAACGGCCGCCGTGCTTGGCGATCGCGGCCTGCGCGAGTTTCTTGTAGGCCTCGTAACGCACGGGATCGGTGACCTCGCCGTCGACCACGATGTACGCTGACATGGTTGTCCCTCCGTCATTGCCAAAAAATGCTAGAGTTTGTCGGTTGCGCGCGGCGATTGCAATCGGCCTCCGACTCGATCCGTCGTCCTCCAACGATGCCCCTCCTGGCCGGCCCCCTGCAACGCGCGTTCGACACGGGTACGACCGTGGTCACGCCCAACCGGCGCCTCGCGCGCGGTCTCGTTGCGCTCTACGATGGGCAGGCGCGCGCCGCCGGA
>JBDTLY010000250.1:0-5389 GCA_039934535.1 Casimicrobiaceae bacterium
CCGGCGCGATGATCGAGAACGGCACGCGCAGGATGGCGGCGAACAGCGGCACGCACGTCAGCACGATGATGAGCCCGGCGAGGTTGCCGAGATACATGCTGGCGATCAGACCCCAGACGAAGTCTTTCTGCTCGACGAAGAGCAGCGGCCCCGGTTGAAGGCCCCAGATCAGCAGGCCGCCCAGCAGCACCGCGGCGGTCGGTGAGCCCGGGATGCCGAGCGCCAGCATCGGCAGAAGCGCGCTGGTGCCCGCCGCGTGCGCCGCGGTTTCCGGAGCGATGACGCCTTCGAGCTGCCCGGTGCCGAACTTGTCGCCGTTCTTCGACATCTTCTTGGCGACGCCGTAGCTCATGAAGGACGCGGGCGTCGCGCCGCCCGGCGTGATCCCCATCCAGCAGCCGATCAGGCAGCTGCGGAGCGACGTCATCCAGTAGGCCGGCAGCTTTTTCCAGGTCTCGAGGACGATCTTCGGGTCGATTTTCGCGGACTTGCCGGTGAACGAGAGGCCTTCCTCCATCGACAACAGGATCTCGCCGATGCCGAAGAGGCCGATCACCGCGATCAGGAAATCGATGCCGCGCATCATCTCGGGGAAGCCGAACGTGAGGCGCAGGCGGCCGGTGATGTTGTCCATGCCCACGGCCGCGAAGGCGAAGCCCAGCAGCATCGAGACGAGCGTTTTCCAGGGCGAGCCCTTGCCCATGCCGATGAAGCTGCAGAACGTGAGCAGGTAGACCGAAAAGAACTCGGGTGGCCCGAATTTCAGCGCGAACTTCGCGACCAGCGGCGCGAGGAACGTGATCATGATGACGGCGAACAGCGCGCCGACGAACGAGGACGTGAACGACGCGGTCAGCGCTTCGCCCGCGCGGCCCTGCTGGGCCAGCGGATAACCGTCGAACGTCGTTGCGACGGACCAGGGCTCGCCGGGAATGTTGAACAGCACCGACGTGATCGCGCCGCCGAACAGCGCGCCCCAGTAGATGCACGACAGCATGATGATCGCCGAAGTCGGCGGCATCGTAAACGTGAGCGGCAGCAGGATCGCGACGCCGTTGGCGCCGCCGAGTCCGGGGAGCACGCCGATGATGACGCCGAGCACGATCCCGATCAGCATCAGCAGCATGTTGAACGGGCTCAGCACGACCGCAAACCCGTGGAACAGCGCGCTGATCTCAGCCACGGAGACTCCTCGTCGGGACGAAGGGAAGGCGCCCGAAGCGCCGGGGGGTCAGTAGCCGAGCCACGACAACAGGTCGTACGCGCCCTTGAACAGCGGCACCTTGAACCAGACTTCGAACAGAAGGAACAGCGACACGCTGACGCCGACCCCGGTCGCGACGCTCTTCAGCCACGAATACTTGCCGAGCCAGAGCATGAACAGCGAGATGTAGAGCGCCGAGGCGAGGTAGAACCCGAAAATCCGGACGAGGCCGACATAGATCGTCGCCGGCACGAGGACCGAGAGCACGAGCTTCAGCTGCGACCAGGCGACGAACTGGTCGCGCTGTCCGGCGACGGCGCCCTTGAACTCGTCGCGCCGCTTCCATTCGGCGAACGCGACCTGCGCGAGCGTCGCGAGGCATGCCACGCAGAGCAGGAGCCCGATGTAGAACGGGAAGTAGCCCGACTGCGGGCCGTCGTCCCCCCAGCTCGACCCCAGGCGGTAGCTGTCGACGACGACGAGCACGCCAATGGCGAAGATGATCAGCGCGACGGCGATGTCCATCGCCGGCGTCGATATTCCGGCTTCCGCGCCGGCGGGCTTGTCGTCGTTCACAGGCTCGTGTGCCAACCGGTCACGGCTTGGCCAGGAACCCGGCCTCCTGCATCAGGTTGACGTGCGTCTTCTCCGCGGCTTCGACCCATTTCACGTACTCGGCGCCGGTCATGAAAGTGGTGTTGAACGCACCGTCCTCCATGAACTTCTTCCACTCCGGAGTCTCGCGTACCTTCTTGAAGAGGTCGATGTAGAAATCGACTTGATCCTTCGTGACGCCGGGAGGCATGAAGACACCGCGGAGCATCACATAGTCGACGCTTACGCCGGCCTCCTTGCAGCTCGGAATGTCGTCCCAGGCCATCGTATCGGTGACCTTTGCCTTGTAGGGCATGCGCTGAGCGTCGAAGACGCACAGCGGCCGCAGTGCTCCCGCTCGCCATTGCGCCATCGCCTCGATCGGATTGTTGACCGACGAGTCGATGTGCTTGCCGACGAGCTGCACGGCAACATCGCCACCACCCTTGAACGGGATGTACGTGAACTTGACGCCTGCGGCCTTCTCGATCGCGACCGTAATGATCTGGTCTTCCTGCTTCGATCCCGTTCCGCCCATCTTGAACTTGTTGGGGCCGCCGGCTTTCACGGCGTCGAGATAATCCTTAGCTGACTTGTACGGGGTGTCGGTGTTGACCCACAGGACGAACTGGTCGAGCGCCAGCATCGCCACTGGGGTGAGATCCTTCCAGTTGAACGGCACTCCGGTCGCAAGCGGCGTGGTGAACAGGTTCGACAGCGTGATGACGATCTTGTTGGGGTCGCCCTTCGCTTCCTTCATCGCGAGAAAGCCCTCGGCTCCGGCTCCGCCGGACTTGTTGACGACGATCATCGGCTGCTTCATCAGGTTGTTCTTCGTGACGATTCCCTGAACGAAGCGAGCCATCTGGTCAGCCCCTCCGCCCGTACCCGCGGGAACGATGAACTCGACCGGTTTCGTCGGCTCCCAGCTCGCGGCCGTCACCGGGATGACGATCGCAATCGTGCCCGCAACCATGGCGGCGAGCGTGATGGAACCGCTGCGATGCGCGTGCGGACGGGAAACATGGATGCGCCGGCTGGCCGGCGTTGCGGCAAACGGATGGGGCATTGCAGTTCCTCCAGGAAGGATTTCGTCGTTGTTCCACGACGCCGGAACAACTCACCGGCGTGCACCTCGTTCAAGCGAGGCATTGCAATATTACGCCATTTCCGGCGCACGGGAAGCGGGGCCCGATCATGTTGCGCGACGTTTGTGCGGTGCGGCACGACCATGCGGTGTCGTCGTTCGGCGCTATCATCCAGAGCATGGGCGAATCGGGCATGCGACTGCTGTCTCCCTGCGAGCGCATTGCCGCGATCGCCGATCCCGGCGGCGGCGCGAGCGTCGATGACGCGCTGTCCGCGCCACGGCCCTCGCCGCATCTCGCGCGTTGGGGAATCGCGGCGCAGGACGACGACGGCATCGCCCTCGCGCGCGCGACGATGTTCGGCGCGCCGGTGATGATCGCGGCGCAGGACGAGCGCTTCCTCGGCGGCAGCACCGGCGCGAACCATGCCGATGCGCTGCGCGGCCTGTTCGAGCGCGCACGCGACGAACGCCCCGCAGCCGTGATCCTGCTGATGGCATCAGGTGGCGTGCGCCTGTACGAGGCGAACCCCGCGGCGCTGGCGCTGGCGCGCGCGCTCGCGGCGCTGCTCGACCTGCGCGTCGCGGGCGTGCGCGTGCTGGCGATCGGCGTGGGCGATGTCTTCGGCGGCGCCTCGGTGCTCGCCTGCGCGGCCGACCGGATTGCGCTCGTGGCTGGAACGAAGCTCGGTCTTTCGGGCCCCCGCGTGATCGAGATGGCGCACGGGCGGGGCGAATTGGACGCGAGCGATGCGACGGCCGTCAACGCGCTGTTCGGCGCCGAGGCGCGCGCGGCCGCGGGCGAGGTGGATCTCGTCGCCGATGATCGCGAGGTCATCCGCGCGTGGATCGGCGCCGGCTTGCGCGATGAGCGTGGCTTCGCGGAACGTGTGCACTCTTCGCAGGCGCGACTTTCGGAACGGTGGGCCGATCGCGCGAAGCGCGCCGATCCCGGTACGCCGCGCGACGATGCGGAAACGCCGCCGCCGCTCGCGAACCTGTATGCGGACGCACATTCCGTGGATTCGGGCAATGCGCTGTGGCGCGTGAACAACCGCCCCGTCTGGATCACTCGGCCGTGCAGCCCGCGGACATTCGGTCCGCGCGAGGCGCATGCGCTCGACGCCGCGCTGCTCGCGCAATTTGCCGACGACGGGCCGCGGGACGGGGAAACGGTGATCCTGGTCGAGGATTCGCCTGGCCACGAAGCGACAGCGGCGGCCGAGGCGCTGTGCGTTTCGCAGTTTCTCGCGCAGCACGCGGCCGTCCTCACCTTGCTGCGCGCGCGGGGGGTGCGCCTCGTGGGACTTCTTGCGGGCACCGGCCACAGCGCCGCGTTTTTCAGCAACGCGCTGCAGGCTCCGCGCGTCTACGCATTGCAGGGGGCGCGCGTCGTGGCCATGGAGCCGCCCGCCATCGCACGCGTCACGCGTCTCGACCCGGCAAAGCTCGACGCGTTGATCGAGGACGACCCGGCGCTTGGACATCCCGTGCGGAATTTCTCCGCGTGGGGCGGGATTGCGCAAGTCCTGCCGGACGCGGATCGCGACCGTCTGCTGGCGCTCGCGTCCGGCAGCCCGTAGGCTACTTTCCCGGCCCCATCACCCAATTCGGGAATCCGGTTGCAATGCCGGGAACGAGGCAGATCAGGACGATCGCGACGAACATCAGGCCGACGAAGGGAAGCACGCCCCACACGACGTCGCGCAGCGGGATGTCGGGCGCGATGTTCTTGATGACGAAGAGGTTGAGCCCGACGGGCGGATGGATGAGGCCCATCTCCATCACGATCGTCATCAGCACGCCGAACCAGATCAAATCGAATCCGGCCGCGCGCAGCGGCGGCAGGATGATCGGCGCCGTCATCAGGATGATCGACACCGGCGGCAGGAAGAACCCGAGTATGACGACCATCGTCAGGATCGCCGCCAGCAGCAGCCACTTCGACAGGTGCAGGGCGACGATTGCCTGCGCAGCGGACTGGCTGATGTGCAGGTAGCTCATCACATACGAGAACAGGAGCGACATGCCGATGATGAACATCAGCATCGTCGATTCCTTGAGCGTCGCGCCGAGGATCGGCGCCAGTTGCCTCGGCCGCCAGACGTGGTACGCGACCGCGATCAGGATGAGCGCCAGCACTGCCCCCAGCCCGGCCGTTTCCGACGGCGTCGCGTAGCCGCCGTAGAGCGCGACCATGACGCCGATCAGCAGCACGACGAACGGCACGACGCGCGGCAGCATCTCGACTTTTTCGTGGAACGTATAGACCTTCTGCTCGAGGTAGGCCGAGTGGCTGCCGTCGTGCTCGAAGGCCGCGTGCGCGGCGGCGTACTCGCGGCGGAAGCGCCAGGCCGCATACAGGGCGAACAGCGCCACCAGCAGCATGCCCGGCCCGATGCCAGCGAGGAACAGCCGGCCGAGCGAGACTTCGGCGGCCACCGCGTAGAGGATCATCGTGATCGACGGCGGCAGCAGGATGCCGAGCGTGCCGCCGGCGGCGA
>JBDTLY010000251.1:0-5387 GCA_039934535.1 Casimicrobiaceae bacterium
CCCGCCAAGCGTAACCCCATGATAGAGCGTGCAATCGTCGTGGATTTCCGCGGTTTCGCCGATCACGATGCCCATGCCGTGGTCAATGAACACCCGCCGGCCGATCGTGGCGCCGGGGTGGATCTCGATGCCGGTGAGCCAGCGCGCCCAGTGCGCAAGCCAGCGCGCGAGCCAGCGCCAACCCCACCGCCACAGCCGATTCGGTACCCACCGATGCCAGACGAGCGCGTGCAGCCCCGGGTAGCACGTCAGCACCTCCCAGCGGGTGCGCGCGGCCGGGTCCCGGTCGAACACGACGGCAATGTCTTCCTTCAAGCGGGTGAACATGGCCAACATTCTCGCATTTCCGACTGTTGCGCTCAACTATTGGGGTGACGAATCGCAGGTACAAGGGGAACAGCGGTCATTCACTTCAGCAGGATGGCCACACCCAGCAGTCCGACGGTGACGAAGGCGAACAAGGCGGCGTAGGAAATGACCAGCACGAAGGAGCGCAGCGCGATCCCCACCCACGAGCCGCGATAGACCACCCGCATCGACCAGACGAGGTAGACCAGGATCCATGCGATCACCACGGCGCGCATGAGATCGATGAAGATCGTCGCCGCGACGATGCCGAGGAACAGGAACGCGTGGTTATGCGCGGCGAAGACGATGTGCTCGGAATAAAGACGTGGTCGACCCGGATGCCGTTTCCTGCGTCCGAGATAGACCAGTTTCAACAACAGCGCGAAGGCGGGAAGCAGCACGAACATCGCATACGGACCGTAGCGCAGCACGCCCTCGGTGATCTGCGCTTCCTTTTCCTTGCTCGACAGGTGGTTGAAACGCTCGATGCGCTTCTTGAGCGTCGGAATCTCGAGCCCGCCCATGTCGACGTTGAAATCGTCGTCGAGGCTGAGCCCGCTCTCGGACTTGAGTCCGGCCTTCGGCGCCTCGGTGTCGCCCTCCGTCGCCGGCGCTTCCGACTTGCTTTCCTTCGCCGGTGCCGCGGACTTGCCCTCCTTCGCCGGCTTGGCCGGGGGATGGATGTTCACGACGTCGAATTCGCCGACTTCCACGACGATCCGCAGGGCCGCGAACAGCAACAAGCTCGCAACGAGGAACAGCCGGGCGGGACGGACGTAGCGCTTGCGGCGGCCGGCGAAATATTCGCGCGTCAGGAAGCCGGGGCGGAACAGCAAACCGCCCAGCGTTTTCCACAGTCGGCCGTCGAGCGCCACCAGTCGCCCGCCCGCCTCGCGCATGAACTGGAGGAACGTCGGCGGTTTCGTCCGCGTTTCCTGGCCGCACACCGGGCAAAACGCGAGCGGCGCCGGCGCGCCGCAGTTGCGGCACGGCGGGTCGGCGAGCACCTCGGAGGGAGGCGCAGGGGCGGCGGGTTCATCGGCCATCGTCGAAACTTATGTCAACGCCGCCGGAAAAGCGAGCCGCTCACGGTTCTTTCCGCGCGATGAGCTGGTCGATCCGCGCAACGATGCCCCGCAGGATGTTGACCTCCTCCTTTTCGAGACCGGCGCGCGCGAACAGCCGCCGCAATCGCGGAAGGAGCTTCTTCGGCATCTCCGGATTGAGGATCCGCATCGCGACGAGCGTGCGTTCCCCATTTGCGAACAGCGCCTCGATCTCGTCGGCCGATGCCGGCGCGAAGCGCGGCGCGCGCCACACGTCGCCGCCCGTCGCCGCCACGCGCAATTCGTAGGCGACGACCTGCACCGCCGCGGCAAGATTGAGCGACGCGTAGTCGGGATTGGCGGGGATCGTCGCGACGATCGCGCCGCGCGCGAGCTGCGCATTCGACAGCCCCGACATCTCGCTGCCGAAGACGAACGCGATGTCGCCGTGTGGCGCGGTCGCGACGGCCTCGATCGCGGCGTCGCGCAGCGCCAGCACGCGGCCGGCGAATTCGCGCGGACGCGCCGACAGCCCGATGGCGAGCGCCGCACCGGCGATCGCCTCGTCGAGTGTTGCGACCACCGTCGCGCCGTCCAGCACGCTCGTCGCGCCCGTCGCCAGCGCGACCGCGTCGGGATCCGGGAATCGCCGCGGCGAAACGAGCACGAGCCGCGTCAATCCCATCGTGAACATCGCCCGCGCCGCGGCGCCGATGTTTCCGGGATGGCTGGGCGCCACGAGCACGACGCGGACGCGGGAAAGGAGGTCGATTGCGGCGGTCATGCGGGGCGTGGACGGGCAGGCGGTTACAATACGCGATTCCGCTCTTGGCGCACGCCCCTCGCGCGACCCGCGACGGCCCGCCGCACAACCTGACGCCATGCATCCTTCGCTCTCCATCGCGGTGAAAGCCGCGCGGCGCGCCGGCACCGTGATCAACCGCGGCGCGCGCGACTTGGACCTCCTGACCGTCACGTCGAAGGGCCCGAAGGACTTCGTGAGCGAGATCGACCGCGAAGCCGAGCGGCAGATCGTCGAGACGCTGCTCACCGCGTACCCCGATCACGCGATCCTGGCGGAGGAAGGCACGGCCAAGGGCGACAACGCCGCGGCGGAGAACGTCTGGATCATCGACCCGCTCGACGGCACGACGAACTTCCTGCACGGCTTTCCGCAGTATTGCGTGTCGATCGCGCTTGCGCACAAGGGACAGGTCACGCAGGCGGTGATTTACGATCCGTGCCGCAACGACCTCTTCACGGCCACGCGCGGGCGCGGCGCGTTCCTGAACGACCGGCGGATGCGCGTCTCGCGCCGCACGCACCTGCGCGATTGCCTGATCGGCACCGGCTTCCCGTTCAAGGACGGCAGCTACCTCGACACCTACCTCAAGATGATGAAGACGATGATCGAGAGCACCGCTGGCCTGCGCCGGCCCGGCGCCGCCGCGCTCGATCTCGCCTACGTCGCGGCCGGCTTCTACGACGGCTTCTGGGAGGTCGGCCTCAACCCCTGGGACGTTGCCGCCGGCAGCCTGCTCGTGCAGGAGTCGGGCGGCCTCATCGGCGACCTGTCGGGCGAAGGCGACTTCCTGCATGGCGGGCAGGTGATCGCCGCCAATCCCAAAGTATTTGCCCAGATGGTAACTGCGCTCGCGCCGTACCATCCCGGGGCGATGGAACCGGCGCGAGGGGAGCGTGCCTAAAGACGGCACCTTCCCGGCGCCGTCTCTGGTGTCGAATTTGCAGGCTGGCGGCATTGGGCTACCATTGGGGTCTTTGCCGGCCGGAATCGCGCGATCTGATGCCAATGGCATCGAACTTGCTCGCCCATGACCTCCCGGACAACCGATGCAGATGGAGTCTCCATGAACCCCCGGTCAACCGCTGCCGCAATCGCCTTTCCGCGCGCCGCCCGCATGGGCGCCGCCCTCGTCGGCGTGCTGCTGCTCGCCGCGGCGACGCTGCCTTCCGCCTGGGCCGAAAACGTCTATGCGATCCGCGTCCGCCTGAACCCGGAAATGGTGAAGCCAGGCCCGATTTCGCCGGCCCAGCTCATGCGCCTCCAGATGCTCGCCGGCACCAAGTTGACGCAGGTGGGCACCACCCGTACTGGCGCGCTCGAGTTCGCGCTGGCCGAACCCGTCGATGCAGCGGTCCTGATACCGCGGCTGCGCGCGCTGCGCCAGGAGCGCTCGATCCTGTGGGCGGAACCCGCCTTTGCCGCCAACGGGACCCGGATGAAGCACCTGGGGGCGGCGCCTCGTGCCGCGACGCCTCCGGCCTACCTCGACACCGGCTACAAGCTGATGGTGCGCATCAACGGCGATCTCCAGCCCGACTGGACGACGCTGCTGCCGCGCTTCATCAAGCTGATCGGTGCCCCGGTCATCCCCGAGCGGCAGATCGGCAATGTGTGGGTGCTGAAGCTCCTGCAAACGGTGCATACCGACGTGCTCTCGAACATGGCGCAGCGCCTCCAGGACGACCCCGCGGTGCAGTACGCCGACCCGGTGTTGCGCAGGTTCCCCAAGTTCGTGCCCAACGACCCGTTCTTCCCGGAGCAGTGGGCTTTGACGGATCCCATCGGCGGCATCAACGTCCAGACCGCCTGGGACCTTCAATTGCAAGGGGCGCCGGTCAGCACCATCATCGCCCTGATCGACACCGGCATCCTGTCGCACCCCGATCTCGCCAACCGCATCCTTCCGGGCTACGACTTCATCAGCGACTCGGGATTCGCGCGCGACGGCAACGCCCGCGACTCCAATCCGCTGGACCAGGGCGACTGGCGCGACGACGGCGCCTGCGGCGGGTTCCCGTCGAGCCCGAGCACGTGGCACGGGACGTTCGTCTCGGGAATCATGGCCGGCGATGTGAACAACGGGAACGGCATGTCCGGCATCGACCTTTACGCCCGCATCCTTCCTGTCCGCGTGCTGGGCGCATGCGGTGGCACCGACGAAGACGTGTTCGAAGGCATGCTGTGGGCCTCCGGCGTGCAGATCGCCGGCGTGCCGCCCAACCCGTTCCCGGCAAAGGTGATCAACATGAGCCTCGGCGGCTTCGGCAGCTGCCCGAACTCGGTCCAGGACGCGATCGACGATGCGCTGGCGCAGGGCTCGGTCGTCGTCGTCGCGGCGGGCAACGAATCGTCGGACACGTCGAACTTCGCGCCGTCCGGCTGCAACGGCGTCATCACCGTGGGCGCGACCAACCGCGCCGGCGACCTCACCTTCTACAGCAACTTCGGACGGCGCGTGGACCTCTCGGCGCCGGGTGGAGACTTCGACGACGGCGGGATCCTTTCGCTGTCGAACGATGGCCAGACGGTGCCGACCTACGATTCGTATTCGACCGAGATCGGTACCAACACTTACGCGACCGAGATCGGTACCAGCACGTCCGCGCCGCACGTGAGCGGCGTCGTGTCGATGATGCTGGCGCGCGACCCCACGCTGACGGCGGGCCGGGTGCTGTCGATCCTGCAAGGCACGGCGCGCGACTTTCCGCTCAATTCGACCTGCCGCAACGGCTCGGTATGCGGCACGGGTATTCTCGACGCCGGCCTTGCGCTGGCGAGCGTGATCCCCGGCGGCGCGCTGCCCCCCGCGGGCGCGGCGGTCGTCGTCGAGTATTACCGCGACGATCTCGATCACTACTACTACACGGCCGATCCGTCCGAGATCTACTTCATCGACAACAACCCGCTCGCGAAGAACAAGCGGACGGGGCTGTTCTTCTTCGCGTGGGTGAATCCCGCCTCGGCGCCGCCGGGCGCGCAGCCGATGTGCAAGTTCTACGGGAGCAAGGAACTCTTCATCGACTCGTACTACTACACGGCGGATCCGGGCGAATGCCAGTTCGTCATCGACCGCTGGCCGGGCGTATGGACGCTCGTCAATGCCGCGACGTTCTGGGTGCTGCCGACCGACGCCGACGGGCTGTGCTCGTCCGGCACGATCCCCGTCTTCCGGTTCTCCAACAACCGGC
>JBDTLY010000252.1:0-5384 GCA_039934535.1 Casimicrobiaceae bacterium
CGAGATCTGCGACCGGATCGCGGTGATCGCCATCGCCCTGCTGGCGGCCGCGAAGCCAGCGTCGAAAACCAGCGTCGAGGAAATCGGCGTGTGGATGAGCGGAATGTGGCCGGGCGCGCCCGGCGTGGCGGAGGCAGCGCATGTGGAAGCTTGAGCCGCGCCCCGAAGCGTCGAATGCGATGCGCTACGCGTCGCCGGCGATCGCCGTCGCGCTTACGCTGGTGGGTGGGATGCTCGTCTTCTCGGCCCTCGGCAAGAATCCGGTCGAAGGCTTCCGCATCTTCTTTCTCAACCCGGTGCGCGACTTGAACGCGATCACGGAGCTCCTGCTGAAGGCGACGCCGCTGATGCTGATCGCGGTCGGGCTCGCGGTCGGGTTTCGCGCCAATGTCTGGAACATCGGCGCTGAAGGCCAGTTCCTGATGGGCGCGCTGGCGGCGACCGGCGTCGCGCTCGGCTTCCAGAGCACGGGGAGCGTGCTGGTGCTGGCGGCGATTCCGGCGCTCCTCAAGACGAATTTCAACGCCAACGAGATCCTGACGTCGCTGATGCTGGTCTACATCGCGCAGCTCGCGGTGTCGTGGCTCGTCTTCGGGCCGTGGAGGGATCCCGCGGGCTTCAATTTCCCGCAGACCGAGACATTCACGGAATCCGCGCTGCTGCCGATCCTGATCGAGGGCACGCGCCTCAACTTCGCGTTCATCATCGCGCTGGCCGTTCTCGCGGCGGGCTACGTCTTCATGCAAAAGAGCTACGCCGGATTCAAGATGCGCGTCGCGGGCGAATCGGCTGCCGCCGCCCGTTACGCCGGTTTCTCCGCCGTCGGCATGATCTGGGTCGGAATGCTGGCCGGGGGCGCCGGTGCCGGAATCGCCGGGATGGCCGAGGTTGCGGGACCCGTGGGCCAGCTCACGGACAAGATCAGCAGCGGCTACGGTTTCGCGGCGATCATCGTCGCGTTCGTCGGGCGCCTCAACCCCGTCGGCATCTTCTTCGCGAGCCTGCTGATGGCGCTGCTCTACATCGGCGGCGAGCAGGCGCAGCAGTACCTGAGCTTGCCGTCGTCGATTTCCAAGGTGTTCCAGGGGATGCTGCTCTTTTTCCTGCTGGGGTCCGACGTGTTCATCCAGTACCGCCTGCGCCGAGCGTCGGCGGCGAAGTAGCCCGATCCATGGACAACATCGTCACCGCAATGCTCTTTGCGACGGTCGTCGCCGGGACGCCGCTCATCATCACCGCGCTGGGCGAGCTCGTCACCGAAAAGTCCGGCGTCCTCAACCTCGGCGCCGAAGGCATCATGTCCGTCGGCGCCGTCGCGGCCTTCGCGGTGGCGCACGATTCGGGAAGCACGTGGGCGGGGGTCGCCGCCGGCATGCTGGCGGGCGCCGCGATGAGCCTCATCTTCGCGTTCCTGACGCTGACCCTGATGGCCAACCAGGTCGCCTCCGGGCTCGCGCTGTCGATCTTCGGCGTCGGGCTGTCCGCGTTCATCGGCAAGGCCTACGAGTCGGCGACGATGCTCGCGGTGCCAACGATCCGGATCCCGCTGCTCGCGGACATCCCGTTGATCGGTCCCGCGCTGTTCGATCAGCAGTCGCTCGTCTACCTGTCGTGGCTGCTGTTCGCGGGTGTCGCGTGGTTCCTGTACAGGTCGCGCGCGGGGCTCGTGCTGCGCGCGGTCGGCGAATCGCCGGTGTCCGCGCATTCGATCGGCTACCCGGTCATTCGCATCCGGTATCTCGCGACGATCTTCGGTGGCGCGATGGCCGGCGTCGGCGGGGCGTTCCTCTCGGTGTTCTACACGCCGCTGTGGGTGGAGGGCATGGTCGCGGGACGCGGCTGGATCGCGCTCGCGCTCGTCGTGTTCGCGACGTGGCGGCCGGCGCGGGTGCTGGTCGGCGCCTACCTGTTCGGCGGCGTGATGATCACGCAGCTCTTCCTGCAGGGCTCGGGCGCGCAGATCGAGATCCCGTCGCAGTTCCTGTCGTCGATGCCCTACTGGGCGACGATCATCGTGCTCGTGGTGATCTCGCGCAACGTGCAGACGATCCGGATGAATTCGCCGATGTCGCTCGGGCAGCCGTACAGACCGGATTGATCGGATAAGTGGCGATCCGGGCGAGCATAATCGCAGGGTAGAAGGTTGCGGAATTGAGGGACAGGCACGCGGTGGGTCGGGGCGCCGGCCGCGGGCGTTTCGGGGGCGCCCGGACTTTCAGGAGACAAGCGATGTTCGATCGCAAAACATGGATGAGCGCCGTCGGCGCGTGCGCCGGAGCGGTGCTGTTGGCGGTGTGGGCAGGAGCAGGGACGGCGCAGGCGCCGGCGCCGGTCAAGGTGGGATTCGTCTACGTGAGCCCGATCGGTGATGCGGGGTGGACGTTCCAGCACGACCAGGGCCGCAAGCAGATGGAAGCGGCGCTTGGCAGCAAGGTGCAGACCAAGTTTGTCGACAAGGTGGATGAAGGTGCGGACGCCGAGCGCGTGATCCGCGAGCTCGCGCAAAGCGGCAACACGATCATCTTCACGACGAGCTTCGGCTACATGAACCCGACGGAAAAGGTCGCCAAGGCATTCCCGAAGGTCGACTTCATGCACGCGACCGGCTACAAGAACGGGCCGAATTTCGGCAATTACAACGCCCGCTTCTATGAAGGGCGCTACCTGACGGGCGTGATCGCCGGCAAGATGACCAAGTCGAACATCCTGGGCTATGTCGCCGCCTTCCCGATTCCCGAAGTGCTGCAGGGGATCAACGCGTTCGCGCGCGGCGCGCGCAGCGTGAATCCGAAGGCCGAAGTGCGCGTGATCTGGGTCAACTCCTGGTACGACCCGGGCAAGGAACGCGAGGCCGCGCTGACGCTGATCTCGCAGGGCGCCGACGTCCTCACGCACCACACGGACTCGACCGCCGTCGTGCAGGCCGCGGAAGAGAAGGGCAAGTGGTCGTTCGGCTACCACTCCGACATGTCGAAATACGGCCCGAAGACGCAGCTCACCGCGACGACACACCAGTGGGGCGACTTCTACACGAAGCAGGTGCAGCAAGTAATCGCGGGCACGTGGAAGCCGACGACCAGCTGGGGCGGCTACAAGGAAGGAATGATCAAGCTGGCGCCGCTCAACGCGGCCGTGCCGGCCGATCTCAAGGAATCCATCGTCAAGCTCGAAGGCGGACTCAAGGCAGGCACGTTCCATCCGTTTACGGGACCGATCAAGGACCAGGACGGCAAGGAGCGCGTCGCCGCCGGCAAGACATTGTCCGACGACGAGCTCAACAAGATGGATTACTACGTCGAGGGCGTCGCGAGCAAGCTGCCGAAGAAGTAACGCGCAGATCGTCGTTCCCGCGAAGGCGGGAACCCAGTGGCGTAAATGGCGGAAGACACTGGGCCCCCGCCTGCGCGGGGGCGACGGGATGCTTTGCCCTCAAGGTGACGCGTGGAAGCCTACCTCCTCGACTGGCTCAACCTGCTGGTGCGCTGGCTGCACCTGATCACCGGCATCGCGTGGATTGGTGCGTCGTTCTATTTTGTCATGCTCGACAACTCGCTGTCGCCGCCCGCGAAGGCGGCCGACCGCGAGCGCGGCGTTTTCGGCGAGCTGTGGGCGGCCCACGGCGGCGGGTTCTACGTCAGCCAGAAATTTCTGACCGGACCGAAAGGCGAGCCGCTTTCCGCCAACCTGCACTGGTCGAAGTGGGAGGCCTACACGACGTGGCTGTCGGGGATGGCGCTCCTCGCGATCATCTACTGGTTCGGGGCTTCGACGTGGCTCGTCGACCGCGGCGTGCTGGACATTTCGCCGGGCATCGGCGTCGGCTGGCTCGTCTACGACGGGCTGTGCCGGCTTCTGCGCGGACGCGAGAACCTGCTCGCCGCGTCGCTGTTCACATTCGTCGTCGCGATGTGCTGGGTGCTCGCCCACGTCTTCAGCGCGCGCGCGGCCTACCTGCACGTCGGCGTCATGCTCGGCACCATCATGGTCGCGAATGTCTTTTTCGTGATCATTCCCGGGCAGAAGGCGATGGTTGCCGACATCCTCGCGGGGCGCGAGCCGGATCCCGCGCCAGGCCTCGCGGGCAAGCAGCGTTCGGTGCACAACACCTACTTCACGCTGCCCGTGCTGTTCGTGATGATCAGCAATCACTACCCGATGACCTACAGCCATCCGTACGGCTGGGCAGTGCTCGCGGTGGTGATGCTCGCGGGCGTGCTGATCCGGCAGTTCTTCGTGCTGCGCCACAAGAGCGCGGCCAAGGCCTGGTTGCCGATCGCGGCGGGCGCGCTGCTCGTCGGCGTCGCGGCGGCGATCGCGCCGCACGGCGTTGCGCCGGGCGGTCCGGCGGTCGCGTTGGTGCAGGTGCAAGCCGTGATCGCGCAGCGGTGCGTGCCCTGCCATGCGGCGCGGCCGCTGCAGGCGGGCTTTGCGCAACCGCCGAAGGGCATCATGCTCGAGACCCCGGAGCAGATTGCGGCGCAGGCGCCGAAAATCGGCGAGACGGTCTCCAACAACGTCATGCCGATCGGCAACCTCACGCAGATGACCGACGATGAGCGTGCGCTGATCGCGGCGTGGGTCGCGCAAGGCGCGAAATCGCGATGACCGCGGCGGCGGGAACGCATCCCGCGCCTGTTGCAGGGGCGTCCGGCCTGACGGCCTATCGCGGCCGGGTCCTCCACTTCGTCGA
Organism: Casimicrobiaceae bacterium; assembly: GCA_039934535.1. Lineage (GTDB taxonomy): Bacteria > Pseudomonadota > Gammaproteobacteria > Burkholderiales > Casimicrobiaceae > CAIWHR01. Next base: position 4,691 of record JBDTLY010000252.1, read on the forward strand.
CGATCCCGCGGCTGCGGGCGAGCGCGCGCATCGCTTTCACGAGGATGGCGTGCTCGTCGTGCGCGATGGCCGCGTGCAGGAGGCCGGCGACTGGACGGCGTTGCGGACGACGCTCCCCGCGGGTACCCCGGTCGTCGACTACGCCGGGAACATCCTCCTGCCCGGCTTCATCGACACCCACATCCACTATCCGCAGTCCGACATCATCGCGTCGTACGGCGAGCAGCTGCTCGAATGGCTCGACCGCTACACGTTCCCGACAGAGCGCCGCTTCGCGGACCCGGCGCACGCCCGTGAGGTCGCCTCGTTCTTCCTCGACGAGCTCCTGCGCAACGGCACGACGACCGCCATGGTTTTCGCGACGGTGCACCCGGAATCGGTCGACGCGATCTTCGAGGAGGCGCAAGCGCGCGGCATGTGCATTGCCGCGGGCAAGGTGCTGATGGACCGCAACTGCCCGGACTTCCTGCGCGACACCGCGGAATCCGGTTATGAGCAGAGCGCGGCGCTGATCGGGCGCTGGCATGGTCGCGAGCGGTTGTTGTATGCGGTGACGCCGCGCTTCGCGCCAACGTCCACCGACCGCCAGCTCGAGCTTGCCGGACGCCTACTGGACGAGCACCCTGGCGTGCTGATGCAGACGCACGTCGCCGAGAACATGGACGAGGTGCGCTGGGTTGCCGAACTCTTTCCG
>JBDTLY010000253.1:0-5366 GCA_039934535.1 Casimicrobiaceae bacterium
GCCAGCAAGGGCCTCCCGCTACCCGAGATCGGAACGGCACTCGCGATCGCCGTCGGCGTCGGCGCCGGCGACGCCCGCGAGCACGAGGAGGCCCGGTCCGATCGCGCCGGCGATGCGTCCGTCGACCGAGACGGATGCCTCGCGGACGCGCTGCACGAGCACCCTCATCGCTTGACGAGCGTACGCTCCACGTTGGTGACGATGCCGGCGACGAACGTCACCGTCGTGACGGTCTCCTGATCGCCCTCCACGGGCATCCAGGTCCAGCGCGCTTGTTTGCCGGTTTTCTGCCCGGTGATAACGTCGGGCTTTCCGACCCGCGTCAGCACGTCGCCTTCCGACATCCCCGCGTGCAGGTGCCGCCGCTCCGCCGGGTCTCCCCGCGGCTTGTCGCCGCGCGCCTTGGCGCTCTTGTCGGCATTCGCCTCCTTGCCCGGCTGGGCTTTCAGCGGCGGCGCCGCCGCGCTTTTCGCCTTGGTATTTCCCGGCAGTATGGTGATTTCCGGTGGGTCGGTCTGGAAATTGCGCAGTTCCTTCCCGGTGGGGCACGGCATTTCCTGGTAAATCGGTCGGCCGCCCTCGCCGGCGCACTTGTAGACCTCGGCGTGGGCCGCCGATGCGGCGATGGCTGCCGCGATCAGCGCCAGTGGCAAACGGGTGCGGGTTGTCATTGGGAAAGGCGCGGGTGCGAGTGTGCGTATGCTGTGAACGTTTTGGAACCCTGAAGTTCTACCATAACGCTTTTCGCCTCCACCCGGAGTACGACGAACGATGGAGTCCCGCTTTACCCGTCCCGCGCTTTGCCGCCCGTTGCGCATGGCCCTGCTCGCCATGGTCCTTCCGCTCGCCGGATGTTCGGCGACGGAATTCTACTGGCAGGGTCTCAAGGGCCAGGCCGACCTGCTGTCCCGCGCGCGGCCGATCCCGGAGGTCGTGCAGGATACGCCGGATCCCGCGCTCAAGGCCAAGCTGATCCGCGTGCAGGACGTGCGCGCATTCGCGAGCCGCGAGCTCGCGCTCCCTGACAACCGCAGCTACACGCGCTATGCCGATCTCGGGCGCGCCTACGTGGTGTGGAATGTCTTCGCGACGCCGGAGCTCTCGCTCACCGCGCGGCAATGGTGCTTTCCGGTCGCAGGGTGCGTCGCCTATCGCGGCTATTTCGCGGAAGCGGACGCGCGCGTCGAGGCGGCGCGCCTCGCCGCCGAAGGCTTCGATGTCCACATCAGCGGCGTTCCGGCGTATTCAACGCTCGGCTGGTTCGACGACCCGGTGCTCTCGACCTTCATCCGCTACCGCGATGCGGAGGTCGCGCGCCTCGTCTTCCACGAGCTCGCGCACCAGGTCGTCTACGTGAAGGACGACACGTCGTTCAACGAGTCGTTCGCCGTCGCCGTCGAGGAGGCGGGACTCGCGCGGTGGCAGGCGGCCCAGGCCGGTGCGGCGGATGCCGCGCAATTCGCCGCGGATGTGAAGCGGCTGCAACGGGTGCGCACCGAGTTCCGGACCATGATCCGCGTCACGCGCGACCGGCTGGCCGCGCTCTACGCGAGCGACCTGCCCGACGACGAAAAGCGCGCGCGCAAGGCGGCAATCTTCGCCGACATGCGCGCTGCGCACGAGCGCCTCAAGGCCGACACGGGCGGCGCGGTGGTCTTCGATCGCTGGTTCGCGGGCGGGGCCAACAACGCCGGGATCATCTCGGCGGGGCTGTACGCCGACCGCGTGCCCCAGTTCGCCGCGCTGCTCGCGGAGGAGAGTGGGGACCTGCCGCGGTTCTACGGGCGGGTGAAAGTGCTCGCCGGTCTGCCCAAGGCCGACCGCGACCAGCGGCTCGCAGCCCTTGGCCCGCCTGATCCCGCGCCGTTGTCGACCGTCGCGGCGCCCGGACGCTAGCTTAGCGCCGGGGAATAACCCAGGCGCTTGATTTATCGGGCTTTATGGTTCATAATTATCAGTTCCCTTGCCTCACCCTCCGCAGAAGGGGAGGCCATCGGCGGCACCTCGACGCAACTGAGATGCCGCCCCAACAGCCCATGAGGAGCGATCTGCATGCGTCACTATGAAGTGGTTTTTATCGTGCACCCGGATCAGAGCGAGCAAGTGCCCGCGATGATCGAGCGGTACCGCACGACCATCACCGGCCGCAATGGCCGGATCCATCGTCTCGAGGATTGGGGTCGGCGCCAGCTGGCGTACCCGATCGCCAAGATCCACAAGGCGCACTACGTGCTGATGAACATCGAGATCGACCAGGAGACCCTGAACGAGCTCGACCACGCGTTCAAGTTCAACGACGCCGTGCTGCGCCACCTGATCGTCGCGATGAAGGAGGCGGTCATTGCGCCGTCGCCGATGATGCGCGAGGAAAAGGCCCGGCCCGCGCGTGACGGCGACCGGGGAGACCGTGGTGATCGAGGTGATCGCGGCGATAGAGGCGACCGCGGTGACCGCGGCGACCGTCCGCCGCGTCCGGCCGCCGATGCGCCGGCAGTCGCCGCCGCACCTGTCGCGCCCGTCGCGCCCGCAATTGCCGATACGCCCGCGCCCTCGGCCTGATCAACTGCGAAGCGAGACGCGAAAGAACACGTGTCCGGCGCAAACCGGCTCACGCTCGACGCCATCCTGGCCGAACGCGGCGACCTTCGCTACACCCCGGCCGGCATCCCGGCGCTGGAATGCGTGCTGAAACATGCATCGGTCCAGCCCGAAGCCGGCGGCGAGCGAAAGGTCGAATGCGAGCTGACCGCGGTGGCCTTCGGCGAACCGGCGATTGCGCTGGCCAAGGTATCGACTGGAACTGAATTGCGCTGCAAGGGATTTCTCGCCCGCCGCTATCGCACCGGGATCACCCTTGCGCTGCACGTGAACGAATTCGAATCGATGGAAGGAAACTGACATGCCCCGTCCCCAAGGAAGGTTTGGCAAGAAGAAAGATGGCAAGAAGCGCGAGCGCGGCAATGCGCTGTTCAAGCGCAAGAAGTTCTGCCGCTTCACCGCGGAAGGCGTCAAGGAAATCGACTACAAGGACATCGAGGTCCTGAAGGACTTCGTCCAGGAAAACGGAAAGATCATGCCGGCGCGGATCACGGGCACCAAGTCCCGCTACCAGCGCCAGCTCGGCACGGCGATCAAGCGCGCGCGCTTCCTTGCGCTCATTCCGTACACTGACCTCCACTGATCCGGGGACCGTCATGCAAATCATCCTCCTCGAAAAAGTGGTCAACGTCGGCAACCTCGGCGACGTCGTCAAGGTGAAGCAGGGCTACGCGCGAAATTTCCTGATCCCGCAAGGGAAGGCGAAGCGTGCAACGCCGGAGAACGTCAAGATGCTCGAGGCGAAGCGCACCGAGCTCGAAGCCGCCGCCGCCGCGAAGCTCAACGCCGCGCAGGAACAGGCGGCCAAGCTCGAGGGCACGACCGTCAACGTCACGCAGAAATCCGGCGTCGACGGCCGCCTGTTCGGATCGGTTACCAACGTCGACATCGTCGATGCGCTGAAGGCACTGGGGTTCACGGTGGAGAAGGCGTCGATCCGGATGCCGGCGGGGCCGCTGAAGCAGGTCGGGGACCATCCGCTGACCGTCGCGGTGCATTCCGATGCGATCGCGAACATCACGGTCCACGTCATCGGCGAGACCGTGGCCGGCTGACGCGACGTCAACCGCACAAACGCGAAAAAAAGGGCCGGCGACGGCCCTTTTTTCGCAACACGGACCCGAACGACCGATTGCGGCGGTGACGGGCGCGGCCTATCATCGTGACGGGCGCAACGACGCCCTTACGGGGCCTCGCATGCAGGATTGCCACCAGCTGTTCGACGCGGATTCGTCCACCTACACGTACCTGCTCGTGGATCCAGAGACGCGCGACGCGGTGATGATAGATCCCGTCGACACGCAGTTCGACGTCTATTCCGCGCTGCTCGATCGCGAAGCCCTGCGGCTTCGTTACGTGCTCGAGACCCACACGCACGCCGACCACATCACCGGCTCCAGCCTGCTGCGCGAGAGCACGGGTGCGCAGGCCGCGACTCCGCTCGACTGCGGCATCGTGATGGCGGACCTGCAGCTCGAGGATGGCGAGGAGTTGCATTTCGGCGGCGAAACGATTCGCGCGCTGCGCACGCCAGGCCACACGGCAGGCTCGATGTCGTATTGCTGGCGCGATGCCGTGTTCACCGGCGACAGTTTGCTGATCGGCGGCTGCGGGCGCACCGATTTCCAGAGCGGCGACGCGGGCGCGCTTTACGACAGCATCACGCAAAAGCTCTTTGCGTTGCCCGACGCGACGATCGTCTTTCCCGCCCACGATTACAAGCGCCGCACGTCGTCGACGATCGGTGACGAAAAGCACGACAATCCGCGGCTTGCGGGCCGCACGCGCGAGGCGTTTATCCAGTTGATGTCGGAATTGCACCTGCCGCGCCCGCGGATGATGGATGTCGCGGTGCCCGCAAACCTTCGCCTCGGGCAGGACGCTCACGAAGCCTGACGGCGCGCGTTCGCCTGTTAGAATGAGCGAACCGCCGCGGACGAAATTCCGCTCGCCGCCGCCCGCCACCGCACTCCGGCCCTGCCTCGATGCCCGACGACCCGCAACTCGACGCTCTCAAGCTGCCCCCGCATTCGCTCGAGGCCGAGCAGTCGATCCTCGGTGGCCTGCTCCTCGACAACGAGGCCGCGGATCGCATCGGCGACGTCGTCACCGAAGACGACTTCTACAGCGACGCGCACCGGATGATCTATCGGCAGGTTGTCACCCTCGCAAGCGAGGGCAAGCCGGTCGACGTGATCACGTTGTCGGAGGCGCTCGCCTCGACGCAAAAGTTGGACTACGTCGGCGGCCTGGCCTATCTTGGCGCGTTGGTGGCGAACGTGCCGTCGGCCGCCAACATCCGCCACTACGCGCAGATCGTGCGCGAGCGCTCGATCCTGCGCCAGCTCGCGGCGACCGCCGGCGAGATCGCCGATTCCGCCTACAACCCGCTCGGCCGCAATGCGCGCACGGTGCTCGACGAGGCCGAGGCGAAAGTGCTGCACATCGCGGAGCAGGGCAATCGCGGGCAGCGCACGTATCAGCCGCTGAAGGATTTGCTGGTCTCCGCCGTCGATAACATCGAAAAGCTCTACAACCGCGACGATCCATCGGACGTGACGGGCGTGGCTACCGGCTTCACCGACCTCGACAAGGAGACGGCCGGCTTGCAACCGGGCGATCTCGTGATCGTGGCGGGACGACCCAGCATGGGCAAAACGGCATTCGCGCTCAACATCGGCGAGCACGTGGCGATCGATCTCAAGATGCCGGTGGCAGTGTTCTCGATGGAAATGGGCGCATCGCAGCTTGCGATGCGGTTGATCGGC
>JBDTLY010000254.1:0-5365 GCA_039934535.1 Casimicrobiaceae bacterium
ACGCCGCCGGCGCGATGGAAGTCGACGGCGACGTACTGGCCCGACGGCTTGAGGTTGCACAGCACCGGCACCTTTTTCCGGATGCGCTCGAAGTCGTCGATCGTCCACGGCACGTCGGCCGCCGACGCGATCGCGAGGTAGTGCAGAACTGCGTTGGTCGAGCCGCCGGTCGCCATGACCAGCGAGATCGCGTTCTCGATCGACTTGCGCGTGATGATGTCGCGCGGCTTGAGGTCTTTCCTGACCGCCGCGACGAGCACGCGCGCCGACTCCGCGGCGGAATCGGCCTTTTCCGCGTCGGGCGAGGCCATTTGCGACGACCCGAGCAGGCTCATGCCGAGCGCTTCGAACGACGACGACATCGTGTTCGCGGTGAACATGCCGCCGCACGCGCCGACCGTGGGGCACGCGTTGTGCTCGATGCCGTCGTAGTCTTCCTTCGCCATCGTGCCCGCGGCGAAGGCGCCGACCGCCTCGAACGCGGAAACGATCGTCAGGTCCTTCCCCTTCCAGCGGCCGGGCTTGATGCTGCCGGCGTACACGTAGATGCCCGGCACGTTCATGCGCGCCATCGCCATCATGCCGGCGGGCATGTTCTTGTCGCAGCCGCCGACGACGAGCACGCCGTCCATGCACTGTCCGTTCACCGAAGTCTCGATCGCGTCGGCGATCACCTCGCGCGACACGAGCGAGTATTTCATCCCCTCGGTCCCCATGCCGATGCCGTCGGTGATTGTCGGCACGCCGAACACCTGAGGCATCGCGCCTTCGGTCTTGAGCGCGGCCATCGCGCGGTCGACGAGAGGCTGGATGCCGGCATTGCAGGGATTCATCGTGCTGTGCCCGTTGGCGACACCCACGATCGGCTTCTCGAAATCGTCGTCGCCGAAGCCCACGGCGCGCAGCATGGCGCGGTTGGGCGAGCGGGCCACGCCCTGGGTGATGAGATGCGAGCGGCGGTTGGACGGCATGGCGTGCTCCTCGGGTGGCAATGCGGGACGAACGGCACGGCCGAATGAAAACGGCTGCGTATAATCGTTCCATTTTAACGCAGCACCGGCACGGCCTTCGCGCATGCTCGTCCATCCGCAATTCAATCCCGTCGCGTTCGAGATCGGCCCCGTCGCCGTCCGATGGTACGGGCTCATGTATCTCGTCGCGTTCGTGCTGTTCGCGGTGCTGGGCAATCTGCGCGCGCGGCAGAACCTGCTCACCGGCTGGCATCCCCGCGACGTGGACGACATGCTGTTTTACGGCGTGTTCGGCGTGATCCTCGGCGGCCGCCTGGGCTATGTCCTTTTCTACAAGCCGCTCTATTACCTCGCGAATCCGCTGGAGATCCTGTCCGTGTGGCAAGGGGGGATGAGTTTCCACGGCGGCTTCATCGGCGTGATGCTCGCGCTGTGGCTCTTCGCTCGGCGGCGCGAGAAGCGCTGGCTCGACGTGATGGATTTTGTGGCGCCGCTCGTGCCGCTCGGGCTCGCCGCGGGCCGGCTCGGCAACTTCATCAACGGCGAATTGTGGGGCCGGGTCACCGACCTGCCGTGGGGCATGGTGTTCCCGCCCGCCGGCCCCGAGCCGAGGCATCCGTCGCAGCTCTATCAATTCGCGGGCGAAGGCCTGCTGCTGTTCGCCGTGCTCTGGATCTACACGCGAAGGCGGCGGCCGATGGGCGCCGCGTCGGGGCTGTTCCTGATCGGCTACGGCGCGTGCCGCTTCGCCGCCGAATACGCCCGCGAGCCGGACAATTTCCTGGGCTTTCTCGCGTTCGGCCTGACGATGGGGCAGCTTTTGTCGCTGCCGATGATCGTGGCGGGCGCGATCATGATGATCTGGGCGTACCGGCGCGCCGGGAAGCCCGAGCCGACGCTGCTCGATCGACGCAAATGAAACATTGCAGGTGTTATCAGTCGAGGCGCCGGTAGTCGCCGTCGAGTGAGTCGCCGCGTCCGCGGCGATAGGGATGCGCCGCCTGCGGCTCGAGGTCGCGCCCGACGTTGAGCGGCAAGGCCAGCAGCGCAAGCGCCAGCAGGTCGCTGACCACACCCGGCAGAATGAACAGGACGCCCGCGAGCACCTTGCGTCCGCTGTCGAAAAGGCCGCGAAGCGTGAGCTGTTGCCCGTGCATCGACGCGACCGTGTTCGCGCGAAACGCCACGCGCTCGTTGTGCAGCAGCACGAATCCCGCCGTCGTCGACATGGCGAGCCACATCCACACCGGAATGCCGGTCCAGCGCGCGAAGCGCACGGTCGCGAGAAGGTCGATCGCGGGGAAAGCCAGTACAATCGCGAGCAGAACGAAACGCATGGAGGCTCCTTGGCCGACGCCGCAATTCTCGTGCTGACGCAGATGCCTGACCATGCCTCGGCGCAGGCGCTGGCGCGCGCGCTCGTGGAGGGGCGGCTCGCCGCCTGCGTCAGCGTCGGCGCCCCGGTGGAATCACTCTATCACTGGCGCGGCCAAATCCAAACTGCGCGCGAAGTGCCGGTCGCGATCAAGACGCGCTCCGGGCGCTACGCGGAGGTCGAGGCGGCGATCGTCGCCCGTCATCCGAACGAACTTCCGGAAGTCCTTGCTGTCCCGATGGTTCATGGACTCGAACGCTATCTCGACTGGATCGGCGCTGAGACCGCGGGCTGAAGCAGTGCGCGTGCGGCGGGTCGCGCTCGCCGCCCTGGTCGCTGCGACCCTGCTTGGCAATCCCGCGGCCGCGCTCGAGCCCAAGCTGCTGCCGAATGAACGGGCCTTCGCGTTCAGCGCCCGCGGGGTCGACGACCGCACGGTCGAGGCCCGGTTCGTCATCGCCGAAGGTTATTACCTCTACCGGGACCGGATCAAGTTCACGATCGAGCCGGGGACCCTCGGGGAGGCGACGCTGCCGCCGGGAAAGCCCAAGGAAGACCAGTTCTTCGGCAAGGTCGAGACGTACCGAAACCAGGTCGTCATCAAGCTTCCGCTCGACGCCGCGGCGCCCGGCCGCGCGGTGACGGTGAATGCCGAGTCGCAGGGCTGCGCGGACTTGGGCGTGTGCTATCCGCCGCAGATCCAGAAGGTCACGCTCACGCTGCCGGTCGCGGGCGGGCGCCCCGGAATGCCGGTCGAGGCGGCGCCTGTCAAGAAGTCGTGGCTCAATTGACCGCCGCCGCCGGTCGCGATGTACCCGGTGGAACGCGTGTCGATGTAAGCGCTTGCTACCGACGTAGCGACCATCCGGCATGAATCGCCGCTGGATCAATGCAGCCTTTGTCGTCATCGGCCTGCTGGCGCTCGGTATCGGCGTGATCTGGCGACAGACGGGCAATGAGTCCTCGACGCCTCGAACCACGACTGCCGATGGCGCCACGCTGTTCGCGCTGGCTCTTCCCGACACCGCCGGGAAGGACCAGCCGTTCGCGCAATGGAAGGGCAAGGTTCTCGTGGTCAACTTCTGGGCCACCTGGTGCGAACCGTGCCGCGACGAGATGCCGCGCTTCATGAAACTCCAGGACCAATATGGCGGGAAAGGCCTCCAATTTGTCGGCATCGCCATCGATCAAGCGGATAAAGTGCAGCAATTCACCTCCAATATGCAACTGAACTATCCGTCGCTCATCGCGGGCCATGGCGGAATCGAGCTGTCGAAGTCGTTCGGAAACGCGATCGGTGCCTTGCCATTCACCCTGGTCGTCGATCGTGCTGGGCGGATCGTTCAAACGAAGCTCGGACCGATGAAAGACGAGCAACTTCAGCCAATCCTCAGTCAATTGCTACTAACGTCGGTTAATTAGCGACGAAACGGCACCTGAAGCTGCCGGCCGGGCGTGGCCAGCCCGGATCGTTCCCGAATCCCTCGCGGTCAATGCCGCCCGGGTTTGCGGGCACAGCCTCCGCCGATCCGTGCTCCGGCACGCGCGCAGGCCCGACGCATGATCCGTCTCTCGGTGTGCTTCCCGCTAGACAGCCTGCGGCGATCACGGCAAACTCCCGCCCTCGCGTCACGTTGACTGCAATTTGGGCGGCGATGACGACCGTTTCCCGAAAATGTCCCCGCCCGTCATTGAACTGAAATACCCGAATCGTTGCCCTGTGATCGGAAAACCGGATGGACTTGCGCAAGCTGAAGACGTTGATCGAGCTCGTGGAAAGCTCGGGCATCGCGGAACTCGAGATCCAGGAGGGCGAGGAGCGGGTTCGGATCACCCGCTCGGTGCTCCCGGGCGCGGCCGCGACGACGACGAATGTCCAGTTGCCGCAACTGGGCGGCGCCGCGGGTCCGGGCGGCGTCCCCGGCACGCTGCCCGGGATGGCGGAAGCGCCGCCGGCCCCGGTCGAGCCCGAGGGGCACCTCGTCAAGAGCCCGATGGTCGGGACGTTCTACCGTGCGGCCTCGCCCGGGGCGAAGTCGTTCGTCGAGGTCGGCGACACGGTGCAGGCCGGCGACACGCTCTGCATCATCGAGGCGATGAAGCTCATGAACGAGATCGAGTCCGACAAGACCGGCGTCGTGAAGCAGATCCTGGTCGAGAACGGCCAGCCGGTGGAATTCGGCCAGCCGCTGGTCGTCATCGCCTGATCGCCTGAATTGGCGCTGCGTCCCGCATCCTCGCCGGTGGTCGCGAAAAACCCCGGCCAGCTGTTCGGCAAGATCCTGATCGCCAATCGCGGCGAGATCGCGCTGCGCATCCAGCGCGCGTGCCGCGAGCTCGATATCAAGACCGTCGTCGTCCACTCGGAAGCGGACCGCGAGGCCAAGTACGTCCGGCTCGCCGACGAGGCCGTCTGCATCGGCCCGCCGCCGTCCGCGCAGAGCTACCTCAACGTTCCCGCGATCATTGCCGCCGCCGAGGTGACCGACGCGCAGGCGATCCATCCCGGCTACGGGTTCCTGTCCGAGAACGCCGACTTCGCGGAGAAGGTCGAGCGCTCGGGCTTCGTGTTCATCGGCCCGCGCGCCGACACGATCCGGCTCATGGGCGACAAGGTCAGCGCGAAGGTGGCCATGACCAAGGCGGGCGTCCCGTGCGTCCCCGGCTCCGAAGGCTCGCTGCCCGACGATCCGAAGGAGATCGTGCGCATGGCGCGTGCGGTCGGCTACCCGATCATCGTCAAGGCGGCGGGCGGCGGCGGCGGCCGTGGCATGCGCGTCGTGCACACCGAGGCGGCGCTCCTGTCTGCGGTCAACCTGACGCGCGGCGAGGCGCAGGCCGCGTTCGGCAACCCGACGCTGTACATGGAGAAGTTCCTCTCGAATCCGCGGCACATCGAGATCCAGGTGCTGGCCGACGAGCACAAGAACGCCGTGTACCTGTTTGAGCGCGACTGCTCGATGCAGCGCCGGCACCAGAAAATCATCGAGGAAGCGCCCGCACCCGGGATCAACCAACG
>JBDTLY010000255.1:0-5330 GCA_039934535.1 Casimicrobiaceae bacterium
AATTTCTTCCTGACCCGGGAGAAGACGATCACCCGAAAGCTCCGGGAGGTCCTGCTCGCCTGGAAAATCGAGGCCAACCTCAGCAAGGACGAGATCCTCCAGCTCTACGTCAACCAGATCTTCCTCGGCCAGCGCGCCTACGGTTTCGCGGCGGCGTCCCAGATCTACTTCGGCAAGCCGCTCAAGGATGTGACCCCCGCCGAGGCGGCGATGCTGGCTGGGCTGCCCAAGGCTCCTTCCGCGTTCAATCCCGTCAACAACCCCCGGCGCGCCAAGACGCGGCAGCTCTATGTCCTTCGGCGAATGCATGAGCTCCACTTCATCAACGACGATCAGTATCGGGAAGCACAAACCGCGCCACTCGCAGTTCGCCAGGGGTTGCGCGAGGCCGTCCCGACCCACGCCGAGCATGTCGCCGAGATGGCGCGGCAGGTCGTCGTCGACGCTTACGGCGAGGACGCCTACACCAAGGGGCTCACCGTCTACACGACGATCCGCAAAGCCGACCAGGAAGCCGCGTATGTCGCCCTGCGCCGCGGCGCGATCGACTACGACCGGCGCCATGGTTATCGCGGGCCGGAAGCCTTCATCAGCCTGGCAGGGGACGCCGGCGAGCGGGAAGCGGCGTTGGAGCGCGTCTTCCAGGAATCGGCGGAAAGTGACGGCCTCGTCCCCGCGGTCGTCCTCGAGGCATCGGCGACCGCCCTCAAGGTCGTCATCGCCGACGGTGAAACGACCCAGATCACCGGCGACGGCCTCAAATTCGCCGCGTCTTCGCTGCGCGACAAATCCCCCGCGGCCACCCGGATCCGCCCGGGTGCCGTGATCCGGGTGGCGCGCGACGACAAGGGTCGCTGGGGCATTGCGCAAGTGCCGCAGGTCGAAGCTGCGTTCGTGTCGATGCGGCCCACCGACGGCGCGTTGCTGGCGCTCATCGGGGGCTTCGACTTCGACCGCAACAAGTTCAACCACGTGACCCAGGCGCAGCGGCAGCCGGGCTCGGCGTTCAAGCCGTTCATCTATTCCGCGGCGCTCGAAAAGGGGTTCACGCCGGCGACCGTAGTCAACGACGCGCCGTTCTTCGTGCCGGCCGCCCAAGCCGGCGGCGAGGATTGGGAACCCAAGAATTACGACGGCAAGTTCGAGGGCCCGATGCGCGTGCGCGCCGCGCTCGCGCGGTCGAAGAACCTGGTGACGGTCCGCGTATTGCAGGCCATCGGCCCGCAGTACGCGCAGGACTACATCGCGCGCTTCGGGTTCGATCCGAAGCTCCACCCGCCCTATCTGACGATGGGACTTGGCGCGGGCGCGGCGACGCCGCTGCAGATGGTCGACGCCTACGCCGTCTTTGCCAACGGCGGCTATCGCGTCGCCCCGTACCTGATCGCCAAAATCGTCGACGCCCGCGGCAACGTGCTCTCCGAGGCCGCGCCCGCCATCGCCCGCGAAGGCGCCGAGCGCGCCATCGACCCGCGCAACGCCTGGATCATGACCTCGCTCCTGAAGGACGTGGTCCGGGTCGGCACGGCGACCCGCGCGCTGGCCCTGAACCGGACCGACCTGGCCGGCAAGACCGGCACGACGAACGAGAATGTCGATGCCTGGTTCTGCGGCTTCAACGCCGCGATGGTCGGCGTGGCGTGGATCGGCTTCGACCAGCCGCGGACGCTCGGCACCAACGAGACCGGCGCAGTCGCCGCGCTTCCGATGTGGATTACTTACATGGCGAAGGCCCTCAAGGGGACCAAGGAAGCCGACGTGCCGATGCCGGATGGCGTCATCGCGGTCAAGGTCAACGCGGACACGGGCCTGCGCGACGAGGGCGGACTCACGGAATTCTTCTTCTCGGAGTTCCCGCCGCGCGGCCGCGAGGAAGGCCTCACGCCGTCCGGCACGCCGGCCAAGGACATCCGCGACCAGCTGTTTTGACCGGAGCACGACATGGCGCGTCGTTCCGCTGAAACCGATCCTGGCCACACCCTCAAACGCGAGCGCGGTCGCCACGACCGCAATACCGATGCTCGCGCGCGCAACGACCGGCATGATCGCGAACGCATCGCGCACGCCGCCGCACGGATGATCGCCGAACATGGCATGACCGACTGGGCGCAGGCCAGGCGCAAGGCCGCGCGCCAGCTGATGCTGCCCGAGTCCGCGCCGTTCCCGTCGAACGAGGAGATCGAAGCCGCGCTCACGAGCTATCACGCGCTGTTCGCCGCGGACGCCCACGAGGCCAGCCTGCGGACGCAGCGGGAGGAAGCCCTCGCCTGGATGAAGCGCCTCGCGGCCTGGGAGCCGCTCCTGGTGGGAGGTGTGGCGGCCGGCTGGGCGACCGCCCACAGCGACATCCGCCTGGAGCTCGTGGCGGACGACGCGAAGGCGGTGGAAATCGCGCTCGCCAACGACGGCGTGCGCTATGCGGCGCTGCCGCCGCGCGGAACCGACACCGGCGCGCAACTTCTGATCGAGACGCCGCGCGCCAGCCTGCGCGTCGCCGTTCTCACCCAGGGCGACCGGCGCAACCGTCCGCGGCGGGACGAGGAGCCGCGGCTCGCGGCCGCCGCCGTCGCGGCGCTCCTGGAAAACTAGGGTCAGACTCGAATTTGCCGTCCCGTCGACCGCATACGCGCCGCGTTGAGGAAATTCGAGTCTGACCCTAGTTTTTTTCCTCGGCCAGCCACTGCGCCGCTGCGAGCGCGTAATAAGTGAGAATCGCGTCCGCGCCGGCGCGCTTGAACGCGGTCAGCACCTCGAGCACGCCCGCGCGCTCGTCGATCCAGCCGTTCGCGGCCGCGGCCTTCAGCATCGCGTACTCGCCCGACACCTGGTAGACCGCGGTCGGCGCGCCGAACGCGTCCTTCACCCGGCGGAGGACGTCGAGGTAGGGCAATCCCGGCTTCACCATCACCATGTCGGCGCCTTCGTCGAGGTCGAGGCGGACCTCCCACAGCGCCTCGTCGGAATTCGCGGGGTCCATCTGGTAGGTGTACTTGTTGCCGCCGCCAAGGTTTCCGCCCGACCCGACCGCGTCGCGGAATGGCCCGTAGAACGACGATGCGTATTTCGCGGAATACGCGAGGATGCGCGTGCGCTGGTACTGGCCGCCGTCGAGGGCGGCGCGGATGGCGCCGATGCGCCCGTCCATCATGTCGGATGGCGCCACCATGTCGGCCCCCGCCTCCGCGTGACACAGCGCCTGCCGCGCGAGCGCGACCACCGTCTCGTCGTTGACGACGTAGCCCGTCCCGTCAATGAGCCCGTCCTGGCCGTGGCTCGTGTACGGGTCGAGCGCGACGTCGGTGATGACGCCAAGCTCGGGAAACCGCTTCTTCAATGCCCGCACGGCGCGCGGCACGAGGCCCTTCGCGTTCCAAGCGTCCGCGGCATCGGCCGATTTCTGCTTGGCCGGGATGACCGGGAACAGCGCGAGCGCGGGAATGCGGAGCGCCACGCACCGCTCGGCATCGGCGAGCAGGAGGTCGATGCTCTTGCGCGAGATTCCGGGCAACGACGGCACGGGGTCCTCGCGCTTCGTGCCGTCCTGCACGAACACTGGGTAGATGAGGTCGTCCGCGGAGAGCCGGTGCTCGCGCATCAGGCGACGCGAGAAATCGTCGCGGCGCATGCGCCGCATGCGCGTGCCCGGAAAGCGTCCCGAAAAATCGAAGGTCATGTTGCGCTCATATCGCAAAGTTTCCGCATCGTCGTTGCCGAAACGTCGAACCGCGCATCCTATCTGCATCGGGCACGCGGCGGCAAACCCCTGCTTGCATTGTTGGATTCCGGGTGTTCATAAAAAGCGGGAACTCCGTCCGCGGTCCACAGTCTATTTGCTCAGACGGCAACGTCTCCCGCTTCCCTCCCTGAGCGGGTGCCCTCGTGGCGTTATCGTCACGACGGGCGTTTCGGGCCCCGCGGCATTCCCCTTGTTCGCGGGGCCTTTTCTTTGCCGGTCGCAACCGAGGTTTCCCTCGGGCCGGCGTCGCCGTCCGCCTGTCCCAGCCATTCGCGCAGCACGTCTTCCGCGGCGTCGATCCCCATGCGCCGCGTCGCCGAGAACGGCACGACCGCGACCTGCGCGCACTGCGCGGGAAAGGATGCGGCGAGCGCACGCACGATGTCCTCCTCCGCCTCGCGCTGCTTCGACGTCGTGAGCTTGTCCATCTTCGTCGCGAGCAGCAGCACGGGGCGCCCGCTGCCGACAAAGCTCGACAGCAATTCGACATCGAGGTCCGCGAGGCCGTGGCGCGCGTCGACGATGAGGACGAGCCCGACGAGGGACTGGCGCGTCGCGACGTAGCGTCCGAGAAACCCCTGCCAATGCCGCTTCAGCGCAAGCGGCACCGCCGCGTAGCCATACCCGGGCAGGTCGGCCAGCAGCGCCCCCGACCGCAGGCGGAAAAAATTGATCTGCTGCGTGCGGCCCGGCGTCTTGCTGGCAAACGCGAGGCGCGTGCGGTTCGCAAGCACGTTGATCGCCGTCGACTTGCCGGCGTTCGACCGGCCGGCAAACGCGATTTCCGGCGGGCCGGGCGGCGGCAATTGCGCATCGTTGGCGATGGACAGCGCGAATTCGGCTTGTTGCAGCGGGTGCTTCAATGCGCGGGTTCCGGGGGAGGTTTGCGCGGTTCGCGGCTTTTGGCCGCACGCGCCTCATCCGTTACAATACGATGTTTTGCGCGCCTTTGGACCGGCATCGCCCGATTGGACCGCGATTGCCGCCGGCGTGCCTGCCATCGCCCTCGAGGAGTTGCCCGATGAAACCCCTGTTGCTGCTGGCCGTTGTCGTCGGCGGATGGTCCGCGGCGGTCGCGCTGGCCGCCGAAGCGCCCGCGGCCAAGCCCGACCTGGCAAAGGCACAGACCCTCGTCAGCCAGGTGTGCGCGGCGTGCCATGGCGCGGACGGCAACAGCCCGACGGCGGTGAATCCGAGCCTGGCCGGTCAGCCGGCCGCCTACATCGCGCTGCAGCTCGCGCACTTCAAGTCGGGCGTCCGTGCGAATCCGGTGATGCAGGGCATGGCGGCCGCGCTCACGCCCGAGGACATGGGCTCGCTCGGCGCCTATTTCTCGCAACAGGCGCCGAAGCCGAGCGCGGCCAAGGACGCCGTGCTCGTCAAGGCCGGGCAGAAGCTCTACCGCGGCGGCGATTCGACGAGCGGGATTCCCGCCTGCGCCGCATGCCACTCGCCCACCGGCGCCGGCCTGCCGAAGAACTTTCCCCGCCTCGCGGGGCAGCACGCGGACTACTCGTACGCGCAGCTCAAGGCATTCAAGGCCGGCGAGCGCGGCGCGGACAAGGACGGCAAGGACGTCAACGGCCGCATCATG
>JBDTLY010000256.1:0-5322 GCA_039934535.1 Casimicrobiaceae bacterium
GAGTTTGAGACGCGGGCGCGCGACGGAGGAGCCCACACGGCCCAAGCGCTTGACCCTGAGCCGACGTGTGCGGCCTAACTAAAAGTAGGGCACCTAACTGACGGGATGTAAGGCGTCAATAGGTGGTTTGGATGATTCCAAATGGGAGAGAAACGCCGAAAATTCATGGAGGTAGGTTTCGAAAAGGCGTCCTAATGGATCCCGGCGTCGACGACGTCCCCATTCCTGCACGATTGCTCGACCGGGTGCGCGACAAGATTCGCCTCCGGCACTACAGCATACGCACCGAACAGGCCTACGTAGATTGGATTAAACGCTTCATCCTGTTTCACGGCAAGCGTCACCCGGAGTCGCTCGGGGCGCCGGAGGTCGAGGCGTTTCTCACGAACCTGGCGGTCGAGCACAACGTTGCCTCGTCCACGCAGAACCTCGCCAAGAGTTCGATCCTCTTCCTTTACCGGGATGTCCTCGAGCGCGATCTGCCCTGGCTCGAGAATGTCGAGCGCGCGCGCACGCCGGCGCACATGCCGGTCGTTCTTTCGCGTGAGGAAGTGGCGGCGATTCTCAGTCGCCTGCGCGACGTGCATCGCCTCATCGGCCGCCTCCTCTACGGTACCGGGATGCGCATCATGGAATGCGTCCGGCTGCGCGTGATGGACGTCGATTTCTCGCGTCACGAGATCCTCATCCGGAATGGCAAGGGGGCCAAGGATCGCGTGACAGTGTTGCCGATCCGCATGGTCGATCCGTTGCGCGCGCAAATTAACCATGCGCGCGAATTGCACGCGCTCGATCTTCGGGACGGATTTGGCGATGTCTACCTGCCGTTCGCGCTGGCGCGCAAGTATCCGACAGCGGGTCGCGGGTGGGGATGGCAATACGTGTTCCCGGCGGACCGCCGGTCACCCGATCCGCGAACGGGCATCGAACGGCGGCATCACATCGGCGACCAGGCGTTCCAGCGGGCGATGAAGCAGGCGGTGCGCGATGCCGGCGTCGACAAGCCGGCCACACCCCATACGCTGCGTCATTCGTTCGCGACGCATCTGCTCGAATCGGGTTACGACATCCGCACAGTGCAGGAGCTGCTCGGGCACGCGGACGTGAGCACGACGATGATCTATACGCACGTGCTGAACCGCGGCGGACGGGGTGTGGTCAGCCCCCTCGACGGGCTGGGCCCGATCGCGGCGGCATCGCGGCGTCGACGGGCGCGGCCCTGAAGGCGAAGTGCGCTCAGGCGGGTTCGGTGCCTTCGGCCGGGGGCGTGGCGGGCGCTTCGCCGTCGGCGGGCACCACGTGCCGTTCCTGGCGGCGCTTCAACTTCTCTTCCTTCTTGCGCTTCTTCTCCAGCTCCTTTTGCCGCTTCTGGTATTCGAAGTTCGGTTTTGCCAACGCCACACTCCTCAAAGTCGATAAATCGATCGGCGCAGACCGGTTCCCGCCCGGGGCTTGCCGGCCGTGCCCCGCACGTTCGGTTGATAATACCCGGTCGCCCGACTTTCCGCCCGTGTCCATGCGATTTTCGCCCGTCCTCCTGTTGCTCATCGCCGGCCTCCTGCTGGCGGCGTGCGCAAGCAAGCCGGCCAAGCCGCCGGCGCCGATGGCGTCTGCCCCCGCTGCGCGGCCCGGGTATTACAAGGACGACGGCCCGGGTGAAAACGTCCCGTCCAACCTCGACGCCATTCCGGACGCGCAGCCGAAACTCGAGGCGTTGAGCCGCTCGGCGAGCCGGCCCTATACGGTTTTTGGCAAGGAATACGTGCCGGCGACCTCGTTGCGGCCATACAAGGAGCGCGGGGTCGCGTCGTGGTACGGCCGCAAGTTCCACGGCGAGAAGACGTCAATCGGCGACACTTACGACATGTACGCAATGACCGCGGCGCACCCGACGCTGCCGCTGCCGTCCTACGCACGAGTGACCAACGTCGCGACCGGCAAGAGCGTGATCGTGCGCGTGAACGACCGCGGCCCGTTCCTGCATGGGCGCGTCATCGACCTGTCCTACGCCGCCGCGCACCGGATCGGGATCGCGCAAAAGGGCAGCGGCGAAGTCGAGGTGGAAGCGATCATCCCGGGCGACGGCGTGCAGGCGGCGGCGCCGGCGTTGCCGTCGGTCGCGTCGACGCCGGCTTCCGCTCCCGCGGTGGGGCAGCTCGCCTCCGAAGCGGGAACACCGGTGCCGGTGGCCGCGTCCGAGGGTGGCTTCGCCGTGCAGCTGGGCGCGTTCGCGAGCTACCCCAACGCGCAGAACTTCGTTGCGCATCTCGCGAACCAACTCGCACCCCTCGGGGTCGAACCCAAAATCCGGCAGGCGGACGGGCTGTTTCGCGTGTTTGTGGGACCCTATCCGAGGCGCGACGACGCGAAGCAGACCGCCGACAGGCTGCGCGATGCGCTGGGGCTCACCTCGACAATCGCAATTCATTGAATCCGACACTTCGACCGTTCGTTGATTTTCTTAGCTCGTCGTTCCCGCTCATTTTGGTAACCGAGCGGGAACCCAGCGTCGTTGACCCAGGAAGCACCACCCGTTCGTTATAATCGCCAGGTAAATCCAACGAGGATCCTTTTGCATCGCATCGCTCGCTTCCTCCTCACGCTCGTCGCATTCGCTTTTCTTGCGGCTACGCCCGCGCGCGCCCAGCTCACCATCGAGATCGTCGGCGGCGCCGGCACGGCGATCCCGGTCTCGGTCGTGCCGTTCGACAACGAATCCTCGTGGCCGCTCGGCATCACCGGCATCGTCGCTGCCGACCTGACCCGCAGCGGCCTCTTCCGGATGGTCGATCCGGCCGGCCTCTCGCCGCGGCCGTACCGCGCCGAGGACGTGCGTGCCGCGGATTTTCGCGCGCGCGGCGCCGACGCGGTGGTGGTCGGCTCGATGCGGCCGCAGGGCGATGGCCGGGTCGAGGTCAAGTTCGCGCTCGTCGACACGGTGCGGCAGGCGCAACTGGCCGCAATGACCTACGTCGTCACGCCCGCGCAATTCCGCGCCACGGCGCACAAGATCGCCGACCTGATCTACGAGAAAATGACCGGCGACGCGGGCGTGTTCTCGACGCGCATTGCCTACATCACGAAGCAGGGCACGCGCTACGAGCTGATCGTCGCCGATGCCGACGGCGGCAATCCGCAGGGCGTGGTCGGTTCGAACGAGCCGCTGCTGTCGCCCGCATGGTCGCCCGATGGCAACCGGATCGCGTACGTGTCGCTCGAAAACAAGAAGCCCGTCGTGTACGTGCAGTCGCTCTCGACCGGCCAGCGGCGGGTGCTCGCGAGCTTCCGCGGCAGCAACAGCGCGCCCGCGTGGTCGCCTGACGGCCGCCGGCTCGCGGTCACGCTGTCGAAGGACGGTGGGTCGCAGATCTTCATGATCAACGCCGACGGCGGCGGCGTCACGCGCCTTCTCACTTCGGCGGGCATCGACACCGAGGCATCATTCACGCCGGACGGGCAGTCGCTGCTTTTCACGTCGGATCGCGGCGGCACGCCGCAGATTTATCGCCTCAATATCGCGACCAGCGGCGTCGAGCGCATGACGTTCGACGGCAATTACAACGTGTCGCCGCGCGCCACACCCGACGGCAAGGGGTTCGTGTTCGTGAGGCGCGAGGGCGGCCGGTTCATGCTCGCGATCCAGGATTACGCGTCGCGCCAGGTGCAGGTGCTCACACAGGGCCCGCTGGACGAGAGCCCGAGCATCGCGCCCAATTCGAAGCTCATCATCTACGCAGGGCAGCAGGGGGGGCGTGGTATATTGGCCGCGACATCCTCCGACGGCCGCGTGAAGCAGCGGCTCGTATCCCCCGCCGCCGACGTGCGCGAGCCTGCCTGGGGTCCGCTGCCGCGCTGACGCCCCCGCCGCCATCGCCAACCACCGAGGAGACATAATATGCGCCTATTCATCATCGCAGCGATCGCCGTTTTCACGCTCGCGAGTTGCAAGAGCACCGACACGCAGACGGCCGCGCCGATCGACGACAAGGGAACCGGCACCACCGCGGCCGTCCCCGACGGCACGTCCACGAAGGGCGTGGGCGGCACCGGCGTCACGGGCACCGCGGGCGCCATGGCGCCGCACAAGGATCCCGCCAACATGCTGTCGCAAAAGCGCAGCGTCTACTTCGACTACGACCAGTTCGTGATCAAGGACGAGTTCAAGGCGACCGTCGAAGCGCACGCGAAATACGTGCAGGGCACCCGCACGCTGCGCATCATCCTGCAGGGCAACACCGACGAGCGCGGCACGCGCGAATACAACATTGCGCTCGGCCAGAAGCGCGCCGATGCGGTCAAGAAACTGATGATGCTGCTCGGCGCCAACGAGATCCAGATCGAGACGGTGAGTTTCGGCAAGGAAAAGCCGCGCCGCGACGGCCATGACGACTCTTCGTGGGCCGAAAACCGCCGCGTCGATATTGTGTACGTTGGCGAATGAGGGAGCGGGCCGAAGGCAAGGAGCGAAGCTCGCGTCCGCGAGCGATTGAGCACGGCCGACCCCGCAGAAATTTCGAGATGCGCTTGCCTAGCGGAGGCCGTGGTGTAACAGCAATGCTCGGATTCCGGTCCGCGCTCGCGGCGGCCGCGATCGCCGGTCTCTGCTTCACGCTTTCCGCGCGCGCCGCGCTGTTCGACGACGAAGAGGCGCGCAAGCGCATCGATGCCGCGAATCTGCGCCTCACGCAGGTTCAGAAGCAGCTCGACGACCGCATCGCCGCGCTCGAGACGCAGCTTAAGAGCCAGGGTCTGGTCGAGCTCTTCAGCCAGGTCGAGCAGCTGAAGGGCGACGTCGCGAAGCTGCGTGGCCAGATCGAGGTTCTCACCTACGAGCAGGAGCAGCAGCAAAAGCGCCAGCGCGATCTGTACGTCGACCTCGATTCGCGGCTGCGCAAGCTCGAGAGCGGCCCGGCGCCGGCAGCAACGGGCGGCGACGTTCCTCCGCCGGTTGCGGCGGGCGTGCCGCCGCCGATTCCCGCCTCCGCGGCGACGAACGAGCAGAGGGCCTACGACATTGCGCTCGACCAGTTCAAGGCGGGCAGCTACGCGGCTGCGGTCGCGGGTTTCAGCGCCTTCGTCAAGACGTTCCCGAAGAGCTCGCTTGCGCCGTCGGCGCAGTACTGGATCGGCAATGCCCAGTACGCGCAGCGCGACTTCCGTGGCGCGATCGCGACACAGCGGCAGCTGATCGCCGCGTATCCCGACAGCCTCAAGGTGCCCGACGCGATGCTCAACATCGCCACCGCGCAGCTCGATCTCGGCGAGACGGCGGCCTCGAAGCGCACGCTCGAGGACCTCGTCGCGAAATTCCCGAAGTCCGAC
>JBDTLY010000257.1:0-5298 GCA_039934535.1 Casimicrobiaceae bacterium
TCATTGGCGCCAATGGCGGCACACGTGAACGAAATTGTCGGAACGCGGCTGTGTCCATGTCACGACGGTGCATCGCGACGCGCGCCGCCTCCATGGGATTTCGTCCGAACGATTTGCAGGCCGACGGCACCGGTCGCGCATCGACCTGCGGTGCCCTACACTCCAGCGGGTTCCACTTCGTCGCCGGCGGCCGGCCGCAACTGTTTCTCGACGGCGCGCCGCAACTCCTCGGCGGTGAAAGGCTTCTGCAGGATGAGGGCCCCGCGCGGCACGACATCATCGTCGGTAATCGGCAGCCCGGTGGTCAGCAACGCCGGAATTGCCGGGAACCGGTGCTTGACGACTCGAATGAAGTCGAATCCGTCCACGCCCGGCATCCGGACATCGGAAATGACCAGGCGAACGTCACCGCATTCATCGAGAAAGTCGAGGCCGTCGCGGGCCGAATACGCCGGGAAGACGGACACGCCCATGGCCTCCAGCAGCGCCGCCACGGTATCCGCTGCATCGCGGTCGTCGTCGACGACCAGGATCATGCCCGCCGGCAGGGGCGGCAGCGAGGGTCCGGGCATGGCTTTGCGTGCACGGGACGAAATCGGGTCGGAGTCCATTTCGTTCGCCTGAAAGGAGTCTGCCGCAGTGTGCGAGGCACGTTTACGGGGTAGGAAGCTAAGCCAATTTGCCAACGGACTCAACGGACGGACGTACGGACGCATGCTGATTGTGCTGTAGGCGCATTCCCACATCATGCGCCTGAAAGTACCGCGCTGGCGTAGGAAAGAGACGACAGTATAAAGCGCCGCAATGCCGCTGCACCTGCTTGCGCGACCGGCACATCATCGTTCGATCGAAACATGGCGGGGATCCACCATGCGAAACGGCAATGCCTTGCTCACGGCACCGCGGCGGACGCAACAGCCCGCAGCGCAGGTCCGGTCGCGACGCCGCGAAGTCGTCACGTATGCCGTCGGCAAGCCCGGCGCGCCGAATGGTCACGAAGTGTCCACGCGGGCGCAAATCGCCCGCCGCCTGGCCGCCGTCGCCCGCTTCGAGTACGCGGGCGAATACGACCCCGGCGGTTGCTATGACGCCCGACCCTATTTCGTGCCGAGCGACACGCTGACGCACGCCGACGCAGCCGCCCTGAACATCGACGGCGCCGGCGATCTGTTCGGTGGCGTGGTGCCTGCCGCGTTCACGGCGACCAAGATCATCACCCATCCGCTGGTGGACGCTCGAGCGCGCGCACCGCAGGGATGGTCAAGCGAGTTTCCGCGCCAGGTGGCGGAGTCTGTGCTGCCGGGATTCTCCGCGTTCTCCACCCAGGACGCACTGCGGGCCGGCCGGCTCCTGCTCGGGGGGGGACCCGTGCGCGTCAAGCTCGCGACCGGCATCGCGGGAATCGGCCAATGGACGGCCCACGACAGCAGCGAACTGGAGTCGATCGTCGGCGCCATCGACGCGGAAAATGTCGACGCCGGCGTCGTGGTCGAGCAGCACCTCGATGCCGTGGAAACGAAAAGCGTCGGGCAGATCCGGGTAGCCGGCGTCACCGCGTCGTATTGCGGGGAACAGCACCTCACGACCAACAATTCCGGCATCGAAGTCTATGGCGGATCCGCATTGCACGTCGCGCGCGGCGGATTCGAGAGCCTGCTCGCCCTGGACCTCACGCCACAGATGCGGCTCGCGATAACCCAGGCCCGCGTCTATGACCACGCCGCTACGACGTGCCTTTCGGGATTTTTCGCCTCGCGGCGCAATTACGACGTGGCGCAAGGCACGGACGCGCGCGGCAACCGCCGCTCGGGCGTGCTCGAGCAATCGTGGCGGCTGGGCGGCGCGAGCGGCGCGGAAATCGCCGCGCTGGAGGCATTCTGCGCCGACTCGTCAGTGCAGGTGGTGCGCGCCGTCTCGCGCGAAGTGTACGGCGAAGGCGCGGCCGTCCCCGAGGCCGCCGCAGTGTACTTTCGCGGCGTCGATCCGAAAGTCGGCGCGCTCACCAAGTTCACGCTGGTCGAAGCCCATGCCGACGCGCGATGAACCCATCTACATCCGGGTCGAGGACGAGCACATCCTGGGAACGCTGATCTCGCCCGGCGCGCTCATTCCCGGCGTGCTCTTCGTGCATGGATGGGGCGGCGACCAGAACCAGTACGTCGAGCGCGCCCGCGAGCTCTCCGCTCTCGGTTGCGTCTGCCTGACCTTCGACTTGCGCGGTCATGCACAAACCCGCGCGCAGTACGAGACCGTCTCGCGCGAGCAGAGCCTGCGCGACGTGCTCGCGGCGTTCGATTTTCTCGCCGCGCAGGCCAGCGTCGACTCCGATTCGATTGCCGTTGTCGGCAGCAGCTATGGCGGATACCTCGCCGCCCTGCTCACGTCGATGCGGCCGGTGAAGTGGCTTGCGCTGCGCGCGCCCGCGCTCTACAAGGATTCCGAGTGGTCGTTGCCGAAGCGCAAGCTGATGCTCGCGCAAGGCCTCGAGCTGTATCGAAGGCAACCGGTCCGGCCGGACGAAAGCCGGGCGCTGCGCGCCTGCATGGCCTACACCGGCGACGTGCTCGTGGTCGAATCGGAGCACGACACCATCGTGCCGCATCAGGTGATCGCGAACTACCGGGAAGCATGCATCAGTGCGCGCTCATTGACCTACCGCGCGATCGCGGGCGCCGATCACGCGCTTTCGGGCGATACGGCGCAACGCACCTACACGAGCGTGCTCGTCGCGTGGCTCACCGAGATGGTGTTCGGCGCACGCATCCCGGACACCTCGCCGCCAGGACCTGTCGCCCTCACGGAACCGGAGACCCCGCCCATTGCGCTGGCGCCCGATTCCGTCGGGCGCCGCGTGTCGTAGCGGTCGCCTTCGGGCGCAACGGCGAACATGCAAGGCTATTGCTGCTGCGGAACCTTCGCGCGCGCCTTCCGCGCTTCCGAAAGCCCGATGGCAATCGCCTGCTTCCTGCTGGTGACTTTCTTCCCGGAACCGCTGCGCAGAGTGCCGTGCTTGCGCTCATGCATCGTCTTTTCCACCTTCGATTGCGCTGTCTTTCCATAGGCTGCCATAGTTGTCTCCTTTTCGACTATCGTTGAATGGCCCAACACCGTCACGGCCGGGCCTGCAAGCGCCGGATAAGCGCGCCGATCACGTCGTCTCCGCCGGAGGCGCGAAGGCGCGTTTGCCGCAAGGTCTGAGCGAGATCGGCGCGGGCGAGCATCGTGATGTCGGCGCGGATCAGCACGCCCGCGATCGCCGATTGCACCTCGGCCGCGCCCGCGACCGGAAAGAGGCGCGCGAGCTCGTCCAGCACCTCCGGGTCCGCGATGTCCTGGCTTGCCAGCGTGACGAGCGCCCGCGTCTGCGCCTCCGGATCGCGCGCCTGCACGACATCCACGATCAGCCCGCGCAATTCTCGGGTCGTGGCAACCCGCCGATGTCGCAGGTAGGTCTGTGCTATCCGCGCGTCGGCCGCCGACGCGCTGGTGAGCATCGCCAGCACGCGGACGCGATCGTCCTCGCTGCCGAGGCAGGCGCGAACGGCAGTGTGCGCGGCGCTGTCGCGGCTCCGGGCGCCGGCGAGGGCATCGAAGTCGCCGTCGCGATTGAGGGTGCAGGCAAGGTCGACCTCGGCGAGGCCGAGCGCATCGCGCGCGAGAAATTCGCCGAGCAGCATACCTACCTCGTTGCGCCATTGCTCAGGTGTCAGCCAGCCGAGATCGCGGGCGAGTTCCAGCATGCGCACGCGCGCCGCCGGCGGCTCCACGTCCCGCGCGTACGCGAGATAGCGCGCGCGGGCCGGCGCATCCTGCGCCAGCGCCGACAGCGCGGCTTCGACGTCGGGCTCCTGCCTCGCAAAGTCGTCGAGACCTTCGAGATAGTGCTCGATCCGGTCCATGATCATCCGCACTTCGGGCAGCGGCCGCTGCAGCAACTGGTGGATGAACGAGATTTTCAGCGCATCGGAAAGCCGGTCGTCGGCAAACTGGCAAACGTCGCGGCGCGTGCCGGCAAGCGCATCGCTGTCGCTCATGCCGCGCGTCACGGTCAGCGAATGCGTCGAGAATTGCGCGAGCATGCGCGGGCTCGGCCGGCCGGTGCCGAGATCGCTGGTGCCCGCCGCCCGGAAATAGCGGTCCAGGATGCCTGCCGCGGTCGGTCCGAGGGGCGCGACGGACGAAAAGCCGTAGATGACGGGCACGTCCTTGAACACCAGCCGCAGGCGGTCGCGACTGCTCTCGCCGTACCGGGCGTTGAGCGACTGCGCGGTCCGGTCGGCGTCGGCTCGCGAGAGTCCGCCCGCGACGAGTCCGCGCATGAGGTCATCCGCCGTGCGCCGGGCTTCGGCGTTGAGCGTATTGCAGCCGAAGAGGTAGACCTCCTTCAGGCGGGAGAAGAGGCCCGGGCACGAATCGCTGCACGACACGCGCTCGAGCTCGGCGACCGGCAGGAACTCGTTCGCCTCCACGTGCTCGGAAAAGAATTCGTGGCCGCCATCGTAATGACCCGACACGATCAGCATGTCGCAGTGGACGCCTGCCCGGCATGCCGATGCCAGCCAATCGGGGCGCCCGCGCTCGACGAGCTCGACGAACTGGAACTTGTCCGCCGGCAAATGACGGCGAAACGCCTCCTTCTCGTCGGCCGAATTGACGGTGATCGTGCACACCGTTGTCTTTTCCGCATGGACAAGACCCGTCCATGAGACGGCTGCAAGAAGGACCGGATAGATGAGTTCGCGCAATCGCATGTGGGCCGACCGATGAACGCAGCACAACCGCATTGCAGACCATCGGCTCCGCGCCGGACGTCGGCGCAACGCCGAAACGGAACTCGGGGAAATCCTTGACCGGGGATCAGGTCCCGGCCGACACCGTCACCCCCAGATTCATGACCGATGTAGGAGAAGTCCTACGTCACGCGACATGAAGGTCCGATGGCCTGTTTCCCGGCTGGGCGCAATGATCGGCGCCAACAAGAGGAAGGCGACATCTTCGCGTTGCGGCATTGCCGATCTTCCCGGTCCGGAATCGAATGCGATTCACCGGCAGGCGGCGCGAGCGGCCCGGCCAAGCCGCGCGATGCGAGCGTGCCGCGCTTCAGGGAGAATCGATGGGTCGTTCCAGCCCGGCCGGATCTGGCAACGCGATCAAGCCGCATGTGGCGTGGCGGCACCTTCTGCTCGCGGCCGTATTAGGGTGTTCCGCCGCGCGCGCCGAGGCGCAGCTCGCCTCGGGCAATCTGGCCGACCTGTCGCTGGAGCAGCTCAGCGACATCGTCGTCACTTCGGTGTCCCG
>JBDTLY010000258.1:0-5278 GCA_039934535.1 Casimicrobiaceae bacterium
CCTGTCGGTGGTGTCGACGCTGTCGGACCACATCACGGTGCTCGCGCGCGGCGAGGTGCTGGCCGAAGGCGATTACGCACACGTGTCGCAGCATCCGGAGGTCATGCAAGCCTATCTCGGAACCGCCCATGCCTGACGACCACGCGGCCGCGGTCCCGACGGGCGGTGCTTCCGCGGCGGCAGCGCCGCTCCTTGCCGTGCGCGATCTCAACGCGTGGTACGGCGAGTCGCATGTCCTGCATGGCGTCACGTTCGACGTCACCGCCGGCGAGGTCGTCACACTGCTTGGGCGCAACGGCGCCGGCAAGACGACGACGCTGAAATCAATCATGGGGGTGGTGCCGCGGCGCGAAGGGTCGATTGCCTTCGAGGGCCGCGAGACGATCCGCCTCGCGTCGAACCGCATCGCCCGTCTCGGCATCGCGTGGTGCCCCGAGGAACGCGGGATCTTCGCGAGCCTCAACGTCGAGGAGAACCTGATGCTGCCGCCGCAGGTGCGGCCCGGCGGGCTTTCCCTCGACCAGATCTACGAGCTCTTCCCGAACCTGCGCGAACGGCTCGCGAGCCAGGGCACGAAGCTGTCGGGCGGCGAGCAGCAGATGCTCGCGATCGGCCGGATCCTGCGCACCGGCGCCCGGCTGCTGCTGCTCGACGAACCGACCGAGGGGCTCGCGCCGGTGATCGTCCAGCAGATCGGGCGCACGATCGCGCGGCTGAAGGCGCAGGGATTCACGATCCTGCTCGTGGAACAGAATTTCCGTTTCGCGGCGACGGTCGCGGACCGGCACTACGTGATGGACCACGGCCGCGTGGTCGACATGATTCCCAACGCGGAGCTCGACGCCAACATGGCGAAGCTCCACGACTATCTCGGTGTCTGATTCCGCACCCGAATGACGAACCTGCGCGCCGGATCAGGGCGCGCATCCCCATCAAAACACCGGAGGAAACATGAAACTACTGAAACGTTCACTGATCGGGCTTGCGGTCGCCGCTGCGCTGGGCACCGGCGCCGCGCAGGCGCAGGTATCGGACAACGTCGTCAAGATCGGCGTGCTGTCGGACATGTCGAGCCTGTACACCGACCTTGCCGGCGCCGGCTCGGTGGTTGCCGCCAAGATGGCGGTCGAGGATTCGGGAATCGAGAAGCGCGGCTACAAGATCGAAGTTATCTCGGCAGACCACCAGAACAAGCCGGACGTCGGCTCGTCCATCGCGCGCCAGTGGTACGACGTCGACAAGGTGGACGTGATCGTCGACGTGCCGAATTCCGGCGTCGCGCTGGCGGTCAACCAGATCACGAAGGACAAGGGCAAGGCGTTCCTCGTCTCCGGCGCGGCGTCGTCGGACCTCACCGGCAAGGCCTGCTCGCCGAACACGATCCACTGGACGTACGACACGTGGATGCTCGCCAACGGCACCGGCGGCGCTACCGTGAAGTCGGGCGGGGACACCTGGTTCTTCCTGACGGCCGACTACGCGTTCGGGCAGGCGCTCGAGCGCGACACCGAAGCGGTCGTGCTGAAGAACGGCGGCAAGGTGCTGGGCAAGGTGCGCGCGCCGCTTAACACGCAGGACTTCAGCTCGTTCCTGCTGCAGGCACAGGCGTCGAAGGCAAAGATCATCGGCCTCGCGAATGCCGGCGGCGACACGACGAACTCGATCAAGCAGGCGGCGGAATTCGGAATCGTCAAGGGCGGCCAGAACCTGGCCGGCCTGCTGGTGTTCCTCACCGACATCCACTCCCTGGGCCTTCCGATCGCGCAGGGACTCATCATCACCAACACGTTTTACTGGGACCAGAACGACCAGACGCGCGCATTCGCGAAACGGTTCTCGCCGCTGGACAAGGGGATCTATCCGACGATGGTGCACGCAGGCGTCTACTCGGCGGTGCTGCATTACCTGAAGGCGGTCGAGGCGCTTAAGAGCGACGACGGCACGAAAGTGATCGCGAAGATGAAGGAAACGCCCACCGACGATCCACTGTTCGGCAAGGGCTCGATCCGCGCCGACGGCCGCAAGATCCATCCGGCCTATCTCGTCGAAGTGAAGAAGCCGTCCGAATCCAAAGGGCCGTGGGACTACTACAAGGTCCGCGCGACGATTCCGGCGGACCAGGCGTTCCGGCCGCTCAAGGATGGCGATTGCCCGCTGGTGAAATGACGCGGATGTCCGGGAGCCAGAGGCGAAGCCTCGCAGCGATCGGAAACAGCCGCGTCATCCCCGCGGAGGCGGGGATCCAGTGACTTTGCGTAACGACGCCGGGTTCCCGCTCAGTTACCTGGATGAGCGGGAACGACGAACGTAGTGACTTGGTGAGCTTGATGACGGAAGTCTTCGGCATCCCCACGCAGGCGCTGTTCGGCCAGTTGCTGATCGGGCTCATCAACGGCTCGTTCTACGCGTTGCTGTCGCTCGGCCTCGCGGTGATCTTCGGGCTGCTCAACATCATCAACTTCACGCATGGCGCCCAGTACATGATGGGCGCTTTCTGCGCGTGGTTCCTGCTGACCCGGCTCGGCATCGGCTATTGGTGGGCGCTCGCGATCACGCCGATCGCCGTCGGCGCGTTCGGCATTGTCATCGAGCGCACGATGCTCGCCCGCTTGTACAAGCTCGACCACCTGTACGGGTTGCTTTTGACGTTCGGCCTGGCGCTGATCATCCAGGGCGTTTTCCGCAACGAATTCGGGTCGTCCGGGCTGCCTTACCAGATTCCGCCGGAGCTGTCGGGCGGGATCAACCTCGGCTTCATGTTCCTGCCCAAATACCGCGCCTGGGTCATCGTTGCGTCTGTCGTCGTCTGCCTCGCGACCTGGTTCGTCATCGAGCGCACCCGGCTCGGCGCCTACCTGCGCGCGGCGACCGAGAATCCGGCGCTCGTGCAGGCGATGGGCATCAACGTCCCGCGGATGATCACGCTGACCTACGGCTTCGGCGTCGGCCTCGCGGCGCTGGCCGGCGTGATGGCGGCGCCGATCTACCAGGTGAATCCGCTGATGGGCGCCGACATGATCATCGTCGTGTTCGCCGTCGTCGTCATCGGTGGAATGGGCTCGATCCTGGGCTCGATCCTGACGGGCTTCGGGCTCGGCGTGGTCGAGGGCCTGACCAAGGTCTTCTATCCCGAGGCGTCGAACACCGTGATCTTCGTGGTCATGGTGATCGTGCTGTTGTTCAAGCCCGCCGGGCTTTTCGGGCGGGAGCAGTGATGGGCGCGCGCTTCGCCCACCGCGGTTTCGCGCTCGGTTTCGGCGCGATGACCGTGCTGCTCGCGGTCGCGCCTCTCATCGGCTTCTATCCGGTGTTCGTGATGAAGGCGATGTGTTTCGCGCTGTTCGCCTGCGCCTTCAACCTGCTGCTGGGCTACGGCGGCCTGCTGTCGTTCGGCCATGCGATGTTCCTCGGCACGGCCGGCTACGGGTCGGCCTACGCGGCGAAGACATGGGGGATGACGCCGGAGCTCGCGATCCTGTTCGGAACCGGCGCGTCGGCGCTGCTCGGCATCGTCGTCGGCGCGCTGGCGATCCGCCGGCAGGGCATCTATTTCGCGATGATCACGCTGGCGATGGCGCAGATGGTGTATTTCTTCTACCTGCAGACGCCCTTTACGCACGGCGAAGACGGTATCCAGTCGGTGCCGCGCGGCGCGCTCTTCGGGCTCATCGATCTTCGCGACCCCGTGGACCCGAACAATCCCGGCGCGACGCATCCGTCGTTCGCGATGTATTACCTCGTCATGGCGATCTTCCTCGCCGCGTTCCTGTTCATCCACCGGGTGATCCACTCGCCGTTCGGGCACGTGCTGAAGGCGATCAAGGAGAACGAGCCGCGGGCGATTTCGCTCGGCTACGACGCCGACCGCTACAAGTTGCTCGCCTTCATCCTGTCGGCGACGCTTGCCGGCCTCGCCGGCGCGACCAAGGCCATCGTGTTCCAGCTGGCGGCGCTGAACGACGTGCACTGGGCGACATCGGGAGAGGTCGTGCTGATGACGCTGCTGGGCGGGATGGGCACGATCTTCGGCCCGGTCATCGGCGCTTTCGTCATCGTCGCCCTCGAGAATTACCTCGCGCCTTTCGGTCAGTGGGTGACGATCATCACCGGCGCGATCTTCGTCGTGTGCGTGCTCGCATTCCGGCGCGGCATCGTCGGTGAGCTCGGTGCGTGGTGGGCGGCGCGGCGTTGAGGGCGGCGGGCCGGTGGCGCCGATGCCTCGCGCCTGCGCTGGTGGCCATCGCTCTTCCCGCGATGGCGGCGGAGCGCCTCGTCGCCGAGGGCGCATGCCGGGACGGCGAGCCCAACGGCGCCTATTTCCTGCGCGCGGGAGACGGCCGCCTGCGTGTGGCGGGCGCGTTCGCGAAGGGCCGGCGAACCGGAACGTTCGTGTTCTGGGCGGAGCGCGGCGCGCGCATTGCCGTCGTTCCCTACGACACCGACCGCAAGGCCGGCACCATTGCGGTCTGGTTCGCGCCGCCGGCGCCCGGGAAGGATGCGCCGCGCAAATCGGAATCGGCGTACGTGGAAGGCCGGTTGCACGGCGAAAAGCGCTCGTGGTACCGGAACGGCAATCCGCGCACCGACCTGCGCTACGAGCATGGCGAACTCGTCGTCGCGCGGGCGTGGGCCGAGGCGGGCGCGCAGCTTCCGGAGGCGAAGGCCCGGGAACAGGCCGCGCGCGACCGTGTCACGGACGAGCAGTTTTACGCTACGCTTGAAGCGCTGGTGACCGACCATCGCCCGCAGTGCGAGTGATCCGCCGCGCCGCCTGCCAATAAGGAGTGCGAGATGAAGAGAAATCGTCGTCGTGAAATGCTGAAGACCGCCGCGGCGCTGGTGGCCGGCGGCGTCGCGGGCGCCGCGGGCAACGCGTCGGCGCAACCGCAGGCGCGCACGCCCTTCGTCGTGCCGCAGACCTACATTCCCATCGCGGGCACGGGAGAAATGTTCCCGGTCCGCCGCATCTACTGCATCGGCCGCAATTACGCGGCACACGCGCGCGAGATGGGATCCGATCCCAATCGGGAGCCGCCGTTCTTTTTCCAGAAGCCGACGGACGCGATCCAGCTGGCGCCACCCGGCGAGACGATCGACCATCCGTATCCGACGCTCACGAAGAACTACCACTACGAGGTCGAGCTCGTGGCGGCGCTGCGCAAGGGCGGGCGCGACGTCCCGATCGAGCGGGCGCTCGACCTCGTGATGGCCTACACCGTCGGGCTCGACATGACCCGGCGCGACCTGCAGCGGGCGATGGGCGACGAGAAGAAGCCGT
>JBDTLY010000259.1:0-5266 GCA_039934535.1 Casimicrobiaceae bacterium
CGCCCTGCAGTACCGGATAGTCGCGGCGGTTGATCGCCTCGATCAGCCACTTGCCGACGCCCGGCCAGGAGAAAATCGTTTCGGTCAGGATGGCGCCGGTGAACAGGACGCCCACCTGCAGGCCGATCACGGTCACGACCGGGATCAACGCATTGCGGAAGGCGTGCAGCGCCACGATGCGCAGTTGGGACAGGCCCTTGGCGCGCGCGGTGCGGATGTAATCCTCGCCCAGCACCTCGAGCATCGCCGAACGCGTCATCCGCGCGATGATGGCCAGCGGCTGCGTACCGAGCACGATCGTCGGCAGGATCAGGTGCGACACCGCTGACTTGAAGGCCCCCGGTTCTCCCGAAAGTAGCGCGTCGATCGTCAGAAAGCCGGTCACGGGCTCGAAGTAGTACTTGACCGCGATGCGGCCGGAGACCGGTGTCCAGCCGAGCTGCACGGAAAACAGCAGGATCAGCAGGAGTCCCCACCAGAAGATCGGCATCGAGTAGCCGGTCAGCGACACGCCCATCACGCCGTGGTCGAACACCGAGTTGCGGCGAACCGCCGCGATCATTCCCGCCGGAATGCCGAGCACCAGCGCGAAGATCATCGCGCAAAGGGCAAGCTCGATGGTCGCCGGGAACAGCGCCGCGAATTCGCGCAGCACCGGCTCCTGCGTGATCATCGACTTGCCGAGGTCGCCGTGCAGCACGCGGCCGATGTAGATCCCGTACTGGACGATCACGGGGCGGTCGAGCCCGTATTCCTTCAGCAGCGATGCGTGGCGCGCCGCGTCGATGCCGCGCTCGCCCGCCATCGTCTCGATCGGATCGCCGGGCACGAGCCGGATCAGGAAGAACGCCAGCAGCGTCATCCCGAGGAACGTCGGGATGATGAGACTGATCCGGGTCAGCAGGAAGCGCAGCATGGGGCGGGATATTGAACCACATCCATGCGTCCGCGAAGGGCGATTGCGGCATGACGGGCGGGAAGGGCACCGTAATGCATTGACGCTCGTGGGCGCTTTCGGCATGATCGGCGCGCCCGGAGCGGTCCCGCGACGCGTGGCGAGTCCGCCCGTTCGACCCAGGGACCCGTGTCCGCCTTCATCCTTCGCCGCATCCTGCAATCGATCGCCGTGATGGCGGTCGTTGCATTCATCGCGTTCGGGCTCTTCAACTTCACCGGCGATCCCGTCGTGTTCATGGTGGGGCAGGATGCGACGGTGGCGGAGAAGGAGAAGCTGCGGAGCGAGCTCGGGCTGGACCATCCTTTCCCGGTGCAGTTCGCGCACTTTGTCGATAACGCGATTCACGGCGATTTCGGCCGGTCGCTGCGCCAGGGCCGCCCCGTGTCGACGCTGTTGAAGGAGCGGCTGCCGGCGACCCTCGAGCTTTCCGTGGGCGCGGCGCTGCTGGCGTTGGTCGTGGGCATCCCGCTCGGTGTCTACACCGCGCTGCGCCGCGACACATGGCTCTCGCACCTGCTGCTCGCCGGATCGCTCGTCGGCGTGAGCCTGCCGACGTTTCTCATCGGCATACTGTTGATCCTCGTCTTCGCGGTGATCCTGGGCTGGCTGCCGTCGTTCGGGCGCGGCGAGACGGTGGCGCTCGGATGGTGGACCACCGGCCTCCTGACGAAGAGCGGACTGAAGGCGCTGATCCTTCCGGTCATCACGCTGTCGCTGTTCCAGATGACGCTGATCATGCGGATCGTGCGTTCGGAGATGCTCGAGGTGCTCCGCACCGACTACATCAAGTTCGCGCGGGCCCGCGGACTCACCGACCGGGCGATCCATTTCGGCCACGCGCTCAAGAACACGCTGGTGCCGGTCATCACGATCACCGGCCTGCAGTTGGGCGCGATCATCGCATTCGCGATCATCACCGAGACCGTGTTCCAGTGGCCGGGCATGGGATTGCTGTTCATCCAGGCCGTCAATTTCGCGGACATCCCGGTGATGGCGGCGTATCTTTGCTTCATCGCCCTCGTGTTCGTGCTGCTCAATCTCATCGTCGACCTCATGTACTATGCCGTCGACCCGCGGCTGCGGATCGAGCGCAGCGTCGCGCATTGAAGGAGACCATGAATCCCGTCAAGCATATCCAGGCGTGGCAGGCGGATTTCACCGCGGTGCGCCGCGATCTGCACATGCACCCGGAGCTCGGCTTCGAGGAGCACCGCACCGCCAAGGTCGTCTGTGATCGCCTTGCGGCGCTCGGCATCGAGTTTCACGCGGGCATCGGCCGCACCGGCGTGGTCGCCGTGGTGCCGGGCCGCAGCACCGCGAGCGGCCGCTCGGTCGGATTGCGCGCCGACATGGACGCGCTGCCGATGCAGGAAGAGAACGCGTTCGCGCACAAGTCGCGCTACGATGGCCGCATGCACGGCTGCGGCCACGACGGGCACACGACGATGCTGCTGGCGGCCGCGCGCTACCTGCACGAGACGCGCGCGTTCGACGGGACCGCCTACCTCATCTTCCAGCCCGGCGAGGAAGGCTATGCGGGCGCGAAGGAGATGATCGCCGACGGGCTGTTCGAACGCTTTCCCGCCGAACAGGTGTACGCGCTCCACAACTGGCCCGGGCTCGCGCCGGGACGGATCGGCATCACGCCGGGGCCGGCGATGGCCGCCGCCGACCGCCTCGAGATCATGATCGACGGCAAAGGCGGGCACGGCGCGCACCCACATGCCGCGATCGACCCGGTGCTGGTCGCGGCCCACATCATCACGGCGGCGCAGTCGATCGTGAGCCGCAACGTGAGTCCGATCGACACGGCGGTCGTCAGTATCTGTGCGATGCAGGCGGGAAATCCCGGCGCGATGAGCGTGATTCCGTCGCATGCGAAGCTGGTCGGAACCGTGCGCACGTTCCGGCCCGCCACGCAGGACATGATCGAGCGTCGCCTGAACGAGCTCATCCCGACAATCGCCGCGGCATTCGGCGCGCGGGCGACGCTCAAGTACGAGCGCGTCTATCCGGCGACGATCAACCACGAGCGCGAGTCCGCGTTCGCGGCGGACGTCGCCGAAGCGCTGGTCGGCAAGGACAACGTCGTGCGCAATCTCGATCCGTCAATGGGCTCCGAGGATTTCTCGTTCATGCTGCAGGCGAAGCCGGGCGCGTTCGCGCGCCTTGGGCAGGGCGGCGCGGAGGGCGGCTGCTTCCTGCACAACAGCACCTACGACTTCAACGACGAGGTGATTCCGCTCGGCGCCGGATTCCTTGCGTCGCTCGCGGAGAGGGCGATGCCGTTGGCGCCCCGATAGCCGGCATGAACGATTCGACTCCCGCGACCGTCGACTTCGCGCCGCCCTCGATTGGGGATCGCGTGGCCGTCGCGTGGAACGGCGACGTCGCCTGGAGCTTCCGCCACAGCCCCGTCGCCGTGGTCTCGGCCGTCGTGCTGGCGGTGTGCCTTATCGGCGCGCTGTTCGCCCCGTGGGTCGCGCCGCACAATCCGTTCGACCTCCGGACGCTCAACCTGTCCGACGCGTTCACGCCGCCGGCCTGGGAAGCGGCGGGCAGATCGACGTACCTGCTCGGCACCGACAACCAGGGCCGCGACCTGCTGTCGACGATCATGTTCGGCGCACGCATCTCGCTGGTGCTCGCCGCGGTATCGGTGGTGCTCGCCGTGGTGATCGGGGTATCGCTGGGCCTGCTCGCGGGCTTTGTCGGCGGCAAGGTCGACGCATTCATCATGCGCGTCGCCGACGTGCAGCTTTCGTTTCCGGCCATTTTAATAGCGCTGCTGATCAACGGTGTCGCGCGCGCGGTGCTGCCGCGCGGCATGCACGACGACGTCGCGGTGTTCGTGCTGATCTCCGCGATCGCGTTGGCCAACTGGGTGCAGTACGCGCGCACGGTGCGCGGCTCGACGATGGTCGAGAAGAACAAGGAATACGTGCAGGCGGCGCGCGTCGTGGGCGTGTCGCCGCTCGGGATCATGCGCCGGCACCTGCTGCCCAACGTGCTCGGACCCGTGCTGGTGTTGGCGACGATCAATGTCGCGACCGCCATCATCACCGAGGCGACGCTTTCGTTCCTCGGCGTCGGCATGCCACCGACGAAGCCGTCGCTCGGCACGCTGATCAACGTCGGTCAGGAATTCCTGCTGTCGGGCGAATGGTGGATCACGATATTCCCCGGCGCGGCGCTGGTGATCATGGTGCTCGCCATCAACCTGCTCGGCGACTGGCTGCGCGACGCGCTCAACCCGAAATTGCGCTGAGGAAAGGATGAATTCGCACGTTTTTTTTCTGGGGGCCCACCAAGAGGAGAAACGTCATGCGCAAGGCACTGCTGCTCGTGGTCCCCCTCGCCCTGGCCGGTTGCCAGACCTGGGGCCCGACATGGAGCGAAGTCACGGGGCAACGCTGGAACTTCACGATCCTGAACCGGGGGCCTGCCGGAATATCGCGGGTCGACCAGGTCTCGACGTACCCGCCGATGCCGTACAAGATGGAACCGGGCGCGCGCACGATCGGCGTTCAGGGATTGCCGTGGGCCGGCTTCCCGAATGGCGACATCAAGCAGTTCCCGCTCGCGGCAGAGCCTTGCAAGCGGTATTACATCAACGCGCAGCACAAGAATCCGGTCGAGCCGGATTGGTGGCCGGTGATCGACTACGTCGAGGACATCGCTGGCTGCAAGGTCGTCGCCGCGGTCAAGTAGCACGCCGCGCGCAGCCGTGAACGCTGCCGCAATCGAACCGCTGCTGGAGGTCGACGACCTTCACGTCGAGTTTCCGTTGCGGCACGGCACGCTGCGCGCGGTGAACGGCATTTCGTTCGCGATCGCGCCCGGCGAAGTGCTGGGCGTGGTGGGCGAGTCGGGTGCGGGAAAGTCGCTGACTGGCGCCGCGGTGATCGGTCTCATCGATCCGCCGGGGCGCATCTCCGGCGGCGAGATCCGGCTCGCCGGGCGGCGCATCGACAACCTGCCGTACGAGGCGATGCGCAGGATCCGTGGCCGCGAGATCGGCGCGGTCTTCCAGGATCCGCTCACCTCGCTCAACCCGCTCTACACGATCGGCCGCCAGCTGACCGAGACGATCCGCACTCATCTTCCGCTGTCCGCCGCGGAAGCGCTGGCGCGCGCGATCGGCCTCCTCGAGGAAGTCGGGATCCCCGCGGCGGCGCGGCGCATCGACCACTATCCGCACCAGTTCTCCGGCGGGATGCGCCAGCGGGTCGTCATCGCGCTGGCGCTCGCGGCCAAGCCGCGGCTCATCATCGCCGACGAGCCGACCACCGCGCTCGATGTCTCGAT
>JBDTLY010000260.1:0-5261 GCA_039934535.1 Casimicrobiaceae bacterium
TCATGCTCCAGTACCAGGGATAGGCCTTCCAGTCGAGGAACACCATGAAGTCGGGCAGATCGCTGTGATAAACGCCGTCGTGACCGATCGAGCGCATCAGGTACATCCCCATCGCGTAGCCGCCCAGCGCGAAGAAGAGGCCGTGGCCGAGCGACAGGATGCCGGCGTAGCCCCAGATCAGATCCATGGCGAGCGCGACCATCGCGTAGCACATGATCTTGCCGGTCAGCGTCACGAAATAATCGGACAAGTGCAGCGGATGGCCCGCCGGCAGCAGCAGGTACGCCGACGGAATCAGCACCAGCACGATGTAGGCGGCGGTGACGTACGCGATCCAGCCGGGCCTCGTGAGCACCGGGTGCGCGGGCGCTTTCAATGACACGCGCAACGACGGCGGCAGCGGAGCGTTCACGTCGGGCACGCGTTCATTCTCAGGCATCCGCCATCCGGCCCTTGAGCGCGAACAGTCCCTGCGGCCGCTTCTGGATGAAGACGATGATGAAGACGAGCACTGCGATCTTCGCGAGCACGGCGCCCGACCAGGCCTCGAGCAGCTTGTTGACGATCCCGAGGCCCATCGCGGCGTACACGGTGCCGGCGAGTTGCCCGACGCCACCCAGCACGACGACCATGAACGAGTCGACGATGTAGCTCTGGCCGAGGTCCGGCCCGACGTTGCCGATCTGCGACAGCGCGCAGCCCGCGAGCCCCGCGATGCCGGAGCCCAGCCCGAACGCGTACATGTCGACCCGGTTC
This sequence comes from Casimicrobiaceae bacterium, assembly GCA_039934535.1. Classification (GTDB taxonomy): domain Bacteria; phylum Pseudomonadota; class Gammaproteobacteria; order Burkholderiales; family Casimicrobiaceae; genus CAIWHR01. The sequence continues at coordinate 757 of JBDTLY010000260.1, forward strand.
GTCGGCACGCCGAGCGCGCTCGCCATCGGCCGGTTTTGCGTGACGCCACGGACGAAGAGCCCGAGGCGCGTGCGCGTCAGCAGCAGCGAAATCAGGATCACCACGGCGGCCGCGAAAAAAATGATCCCGATGCGGTTCCACGGCAGCACCAGGTTGGGCATGAGCTCGATGCCGCCCGACATCCAGTTCGGATTCTCGACCTGCACGTTCTGCGCGCCGAACAGCGTGCGCATCGACTGGATCAGGATGAGGCTGATGCCCCACGTCGCGAGCAGCGTCTCGAGCGGGCGGCCGTACAGGAAGCGGATCACGGTGCGCTCCATCGCCATGCCGACGACGGCCGACGCCGCGAAGGCGACCGGGATCGCGGCGATGAGATAGGCGTCGAAGACCTGCGGGAAATGCGCGCGGAAGAAATTCTGGACGACGTACGTCGCGTAGGCGCCGATCATGATGAGCTCGCCGTGCGCCATGTTGATGACGCCCATCAGCCCGTAAGTGATCGCGAGACCCAGCGCGGCGAGCAGGAGGATGCTCCCGAGGCTGATGCCGCTGAAGATCCGGCCGATCGTCTCGCCGGTCGCGAGGCGGCTCTCGATGGCACGCAGCGACAGCTCGGCTTCGGCGCGAACGTCGCCGTCCGGCTCCGCGAATTCCGCGCCCTTCCTTTCCACGAGCGGCAGCAGCAGCATCTTCGTCTTCGGGTCGCGGCTTTCCGCCAGCGCGCGGATCGCGGCGATTCGCTGCGGCTTGTCGCTGCTCGAGAGGCGAATCGTCGCCTGCGTCAGCGCCAGGAGCGGCTTGATCACCGGGTCCTGCTCCTTCGCCAGCGCGCGCTCGATCGCCGGCAGCATTGCCTCGTCGGCGCCGCTTTGCAGCTCCTTCGCGGCGGCCAGCCGGACCGCGCGATCGGATGCGGTGAGCTTCAGCGCGGCGATCGCGGTCGCGAGGTCGCCGCGCACGCGGTTATTGAGGATGACGTCCTCGCGTGCCTCGGGCAGCGGCGTCACGGCCTTGCCGGTCGCGAGGTCCGTCGCCTTGCCGTCCTTGATCCAAAGCACCTGCTCGCCGGCGGTCTGTATCTCGCCGTCGGAGAGCGCCTGCAGCACGGCAAGCGCATCCGCACCGTCCGTGGTCGTGAGCGCGGCGATCGCCATCACCTTGGCGTCGTAGTCGCCGAGCGCCAGGTCGCGCGCGACCTCCGGCGTCACGGTCAGCGCCGCACTTGGCCCTGCAACCGACGCGAGAACGAGGGCCAGCGTCACCAGGATGCTGCGCAAACGGGCAGAGACAATCGTCATGACAGGAAAATTCCGGATTCCAAATGCGACGCGGGCGATGGCCAGTGATCGGAAGCCATCGCCCGCGGCGCCACTACGCCTTGAACGGGACCTACTTCTTGTCGGGCTCGTCCTTCTTCTTTTCGTTGCCGTCGATGTACTGGCTCCACGGCTGGGCGCGGATCGGGCCCTTGGTCTTCCAGACGACGTTGAACTGGCCGTCCTTCTGCACTTCGCCGATGAACACGGGCTTCCACAGGTGGTGGTTCTTCTCGTCCATCTTGATTTCGAAGCCGTCGGGCGCGTTGAACTTCTGACCCGCCATCGCCGCGATCACCTTGTCCGGATCCGTCGACTTCGCCTTGGTGACGGCCTGCGCCCACATGTGCATGCCGACGTACGTGGCTTCCATCGGGTCGTTGGTCAGCGGCTTATCGGCGCCGGGCAGCTTCTTTGCCTTGGCGTACGCAGCCCACTTCTTCTTGAAGTCCTCGTTGGACGGATTCTTGAGCGACATGAAGTAGTTCCAGGCCGCGAGATGGCCGACCAGCGGATTCGTGTCGACGCCGCGGAGCTCTTCCTCACCCACCGAGAACGCCACGACCGGGACATCGGTTGCCTTGAGACCCGCATTGCCGAGCTCCTTGTAGAAGGGCACGTTCGAGTCGCCGTTGATCGTCGAGACCACCGCGGTCTTGCCGCCGGCCGCGAACTTCTTGATGTCGGCAACGATCGTCTGGTAGTCGCTGTGCCCGAACGGCGTGTACTTCTCGTCGATGTCCTTGTCGGCGACACCCTTCGACTTCAGGAACGCGCGCAGGATCTTGTTCGTCGTGCGCGGATAGACATAGTCGGTGCCGAGCAGCACCCAACGCTTGGCGCCGCCGCCTTCCTTGCTCATCAGGTATTCGACCGCCGGGATCGCCTGCTGGTTGGGCGCGGCGCCGGTGTAGAAGACGTTTTTCTCGAGCTCTTCACCCTCGTATTGCACCGGGTAGAAGAGCAGGCCGTTGAGCTCCTTATACACCGGCAGCACCGACTTGCGCGATACCGACGTCCAGCAGCCGAAGGTGACGGCGACCTGATCCTTGGTCAGAAGTTGTCGGGCTTTTTCGGCGAACAGCGGCCAGTTGGAGGCGGGGTCGACGACGACCGCTTCGAGCTGCTTGCCCATGACGCCGCCGGCCTGGTTGATTTCGGCAATGGTCATCAGCACGGTTTCCTTGAGCGCGGTCTCGGAGATGGCCATGGTGCCGGACAGCGAGTGGAGCACGCCGACCTTGATGGTATCGGCGGCGTGGGCGGCGAACGAGAGCAGGCCGGCAGATGCCAGCGCGGCGGAGAGTGCGCTGGCTACGCTGGCCTTGATGAAGGTGCGGCGGGATTTCATGGTGTGACTCCTTGAAAGTTGTGCGAGGTTTGCGATTCATGCAACGGGTGCTGCAGCGCGATGCCAGCTTACGGAGCCGGGGTTTGCCGGGGAATACGTCAGATTGCGTAGCTCGCACGCACGCCGCCTCGCGTCATTCCTCGCGTCATGACATGCGGGACCGATCATTGCATTTTCATGACCGCACAGAGCGTTACACAGCAGCCACAGACGCGAAACCCTAGGTCGCAATGATTTGAACCAGGATGCGTTCGACGCCATGACGAGCTTGTGCTCATGACCGCAGCCCTCGCGTGAAACCTTGGCCGCGCGAGCATCGGGATCGTCATCGATAGGCAATCTGCAAGTGCTGAAATACCGATTTACCGCCCGGCCAGCGAGCGCGACAGAGCGTGAAATATTCCGCGATCCGGCCAGGCGACAACCGAAGGAGAGCATCATGATGGAAATTTTCCCCGTACCCCCGCGCAAACGCATTGCGCTCGTCGCTCACGACAACAAGAAGCCGGATTTGATGGAGTGGGCCAAATACAACCGCGGCCTGCTGGTGAAGCACGAATTGTGCGCCACCGGCACCACCGGTTGGCTGCTCGAAAAGACGCTGGAAACCGACGTGCTCAAGCTGCAGAGCGGCCCGCTCGGCGGTGACCAGCAGATCGGCGCCAAGATTGCTGAAGGCGTCATCGACTTCATCATCTTTTTCTGGGATCCGCTCGAACCGCAACCGCACGACCCGGACGTCAAGGCGCTGCTGCGCCTGGCGGTGGTGTGGAACGTGCCGGTCGCCTGCAACCGGGCGACGGCCGACTTCATGATTTCGTCGCCGCTGATGTCGTCGGCGTACGAGCGCACGCTGCCGGATTTCGCGGTGCACCGCAGCCGCTTCGAGCCGCAGCAGCCGGAATTGGTGCTGGCCGGGGCACTGGTCGGCTGATTCTCGCGCTGGCGCCGCTTGCACGGAACCGTGGCGGCCGCCCATGGGTCGACTGATGACGGTATTTCACCAGGAGACCGAATCATGAGCGCAAGCAACGCAGGGCTCCGTGCGGCCGCTGGCGGCATCACGCAACAGGAGATCGACCAGCGCGTTTTCGACCTGTATGACGAGTACTGCCACGGCCGCATCGACCGGCGCGAGTTTCTTTCGCGCTCGGCGGCGCTGGCGATATTCGGCGGATCGGGGCTGGCCATGGCGCAGGCACTGCTGCCGCGCTACGCGCAGGCGCAGACGATCTCGTTTACCGACGAACGCATCAAGGCGACTTACGTGACCTATCCGTCGTCGGGCGGCAACTCGGGCGAGATGCGCGGCTACCTCGTGCAACCGACCGGCGACGGGCCGTTCCCGGCGGTGCTGGTGGTGCACGAGAACCGCGGTTTGAATCCCTACATCGAAGACGTCGCGCGGCGCCTGGCGACCGAGGGTTTCCTGGCGCTGGCGCTGGACGGTCTCTATCCGGTCGGCGGCTATCCGGGCAACGACGACGACGGCCGTACGCTGCAAGCCGGGCTCGACCAGGCCAAGCTGCGCACCGATTTCGTGAACAGCGCGCGCTTTCTCAAGTCGCACCAACTCTCGACCGGCAAGCTCGGCGTCACCGGCTTCTGTTACGGCGGCGGCGTCGTCAACTACCTCGCCGCGACACTGGGCACGGAGATGCACGCCGGGGCGCCGTATTACGGCGTCGCTGCCGATACCGCGAGCGTCGCCAACATCAGCGCGCCGCTGGTATGTCACCTCGCCGAGAACGACGAACGCGTCAATTCCACGTATCCGGCCTTCGAAGCCGCGCTCAAAGCCGCCGGCGTCGACTATCAGGTATATATCTATCCCG